>JAZQNT010000342.1:0-3258 GCA_045627505.1 Nocardioides sp. | reverse complement strand
AGTCCTCGCACTGCTCGGGCCGGAGGGCGACGCCCGGCGATCGTCCACACCATGTCCACGGTCTCCCGGGTCTCGACCACCTCGTGGACGCGGTAGATCCGGGCACCGGCCAGCGCGCAGACGCTGGTGGCGGCCAGGGTGCCGGTGAGCCGGTCGCCCACCGGCTTGGCGTGGGTCTCCCCGACGAAGTCCTTGTTGCTGAGCGAGGCCAGCACCGGCCAGCCGGTGTCCACCATCTCGCCGAGGCGGCGGGTGACCTCCAGGGAGTGGAAGGTGTTCTTGCCGAAGTCGTGGGCCGGGTCGATGATCAGCGACTCGCGCGCCACGCCGGCGGCGAGCGCGCGCTCGGCGTAGGCGACGGTGTCGGCGATCGCGGAGGCCACGACGTCGTCGTAGGTGATCCGGTGCGGGCGGGTCCGCACCTGGACGCCGCCGGTGTGGGTGCAGACGAGCGAGGCGTCGTACTGCGCCACCACGTCGACCACCTCCGGGTCGGCCCCGCCCCACGCGTCGTTGACCAGGTCGGCCCCGACGGCGAGCACCGCGTCGGCGACCTCTGCGCGCCAGGTGTCGACGGAGATCACCAGCCCGGGGAACTCCTCGCGCACCTGCGCGACGAAGTCCACCACGCGAGCCTTCTCCTCCGCAGCCGAGATCTCCACGCCGGGCGCGGCCTTGATTCCGCCGATGTCGACGATCTCCGCCCCCTGCTTGGCCACCAGGCGGACGCGGTCGTGCGCGGCGTCCTCGGCCCAGGTCGCGCCCCGGTCGTAGAAGGAGTCGGGGGTCCGGTTGACGATGGCCATCATCAGGGTCGCGTCGTCGGCGAACGAGTGGCTTCGCAGGCGCAGGGTCACGGCCTTGACCCTAGGTCACCGTCCCAATCCGGGCTCCCGGCCCCCTCGCGCCCCACCGGTTGTGGTCGGAGAAACGCCGAGAAGTCGACCACAACCCGTGGGGCGCGAGGGAAGGGTGCGCTGGATCAGAGGTGACCGACGGCGGGCGGACGCTCGGTCACCACGACCTCGGTGACCCGGGCCTCCACCCGCACCCCGTCCGGGGTCGGCACCGGGACGTACTGGGTCAGCGGCACCTCGTCCGCGTGGTGGCTGTGGCTGGACCGTGCCCAGGCGGCGGTGAGGATCTGGGTGGACATCGCACCCAGGTCGAGCAGCGCTTGGTGCGAGTGCGCCCGACGCCCCAGGTCCACCTGCGCGATCGCGTCCAGCCCACGGGTGCGCCAGGTGTCGATCAGCGACGCGATCTCGACGGCGTAGCCGGTGGGCACGGAGAGCTGGGCGAGGTGCTCGCGGCGCACCGCCCACTCGCCGGCCAACGGCTGCACGAGCCCGGCCAGCGGCGGGAACAGCAGCGCGAGCAGCGGCCGAGCCGTCAGCTCGGTCACCCGCCCGCCCTCGTAGGCGCCGGTCGCCCCCGGGCGCTGGTAGAAGCCCTTCACCAGCTGAACCTCGGGGTCGGTGAGCAGCGGCCCGAGCAGGCCGGGCACGAAGTGGGTGTCCCAGTCGACCAGGTCGGCATCCATGAAGACGGTGAGGTCGCCGTGGGTGACGAACTGCGACTTCCACATCGCCTCACCCTTGCCGCGTCCGGTGCCCAGGTCGGGCCTGATCTCGCAGGCCCGGTGCACCACGGCACCCGCGTCCCGGGCGATCGCGTAGGTGGCGTCGGTGGAGTCGGAGTCGATGACCACCACCTCGTCCACCAGGGCGGCGGTCTCCATCAGCGTCGAGCGGCAGCGCAGGACGACGTCGCCGACCGTGGCGGCCTCGTTGCGGGCCGGGACCACCAGGCTCACGGTGGTGCTTCCCTTGGTCGCCAACAGGTCGTCCAGGCTCCACTGTTGCCACTGGTGGGTGCGGCGGGCGTACCAGTCCTCGACGACGCCTGACTCGCTCACGCCGCTCAGCCTACGGGGACGAACCCGGACCGACCTCGCTCGAGGTGGCGACAGGGGCGGCCGGTGTGCGCACACTGGATCATGGCGACCAAGCGCACCCCGTGGCCCGGTTGGGTCTACCGCGAAGGACAAGACCCGCCCTACCAGTCCAGCCTCGGCAACGAGCGAACCTTCCTCAGCTGGGTCCGCACGTCCCTGTCGCTCCTCGCCGCCGGAATCGCGCTCGACGTCGTCGACCTGTCGATCTCCCACGCGGCGCAGACCTCGATCGCGGTCGGGCTCGTCGGCCTCGCGCTGCTGTGCGCCGTCGTCTCGTGGCTGCGCTGGGGCGCCACCGAACGCGCCATGCGCCTCAACCGTCCCATCCCGAGCCTCGACTTCGGGATCGTCTTCATGCTCGTCATCGGCGGGATCGCCACATTGATGATCGTGACGTGGTTGTGAGCCAGTCCCCCGACGAGCGCCCGCCCGGGGTCCCCGACCCCAGCGACCCGGGAGGATCGGAGAATCGGGACCTGATGGGCTGGCAGCGCACCACGATGGCCCTGGTCGCCGTGGGAGCGGCGAGCGCGCGCCACAGCTGGTCGACGGCCGGCGTCTACGCGCTGCTGCCGCTGGGGTTGATGCTGCTGGTGGCGGCCTGGGTGCTGGCCGAGGGGTGGCGGCGCTACGACGAGGACCGCGAAGGGATCGAGACGACGCCGGGTGGCCCCACCTTCGTCCTGGCCGCCACGGTCGCCCTCACCGCCGCGGTCGAGCTGCACCACATGGCCAGGCCGTGACGCTCGGCCCTCGCCAGTTCCGTCCTGACCGGCTCAGCCCTGGCCGAAGCGCGGCTTCTCCTTCGCCAGGAACGCCCGCACGCCCTCGGTGAAGTCGGGCCCGGTGTAGACCTCGCGCAGCATCTTCTCGTCGAAGTCGGGCGCCGCCTCGACCCGCTCGACGTACGCGTTGAGCTGCCGCTTGGTGGCGCGCTGGGTCGTCGCGGAGGCCCGGGTGATTTCCTCGACGAGCTGGTCGATGGAGCCGTTGAGGTCCTCGGTCACCTCCGACAGGGCCCCCAGGGCGTGGGCGCGCTCGGCGTCGACGAGGCGGCCGGTCAGCAGCATCGAACGGGTGGTCGACTCCCCGAAGGCGGCCTGGCAGCGGTAGACGACGGGCGCGGAGAGCGCATTGCCCAGGGTCTTGGCGATCGGGTAGCCGAAGCGCGACTCGGGGGTGGCGATCCGGATGTCGCAGTGGGTGGCGACCGCCAGCCCACCGCCCACGCAGACGCCGTCGATCGCCGCGATGGTCACTTGCGGCAGCTCGAACAGCGCGAGCAGCATCTCGCGGATCCA
>JAZQNT010000341.1:0-5590 GCA_045627505.1 Nocardioides sp. | reverse complement strand
GGACCCCTAGGGCGCCCCCCCCCCCGACGTCGTCGGGTTGCCGTCTGGTCCGGTCAGACCGGGACCAGCTCGACCGCGCCGACCGCGTACCGAGCGAGCACGGTGCGGGCCACCTCCGGGTGCGCGCCCAGGGGTGCGGAGACCGCGAGGGCCCCTGCCTCCCGGGCGAGCTCCTCGGCCCGGTCGGGCAGGAAGCCCGGGGCCAGGAAGAGCGAGGCCACCGCGATGTGTCGGCGCCCCTGGTTCCGGAACTGGCGCACGGCCTCGCCGGTGGCCGGCGGGGTCGCCGACGCGAAGGCGGCCTTGACGGGCAGCTTGTGCCGTGCGCCCCACAGCCGGGCCAGCCGGGCGACGGACTGGTTGGCCAGCGGGTCCGAGGACCCGGCGGCGGCCAGGACGAGCGCGTCGAGCTCACGCACGCGAGCGTTCTTGAGTGCTTCACGCATCCGGATGTCGAGGACGTCCAGGAAGCACGTCTCGAGCCCCAGCACGGCAGTGGCTCGGATCTGGAGACCGGCGTGGCGGCTCATGGCCTCCGCGACAGCCTCGGGTACGTCGACCTTGGCGTGGTAGGCCTCGGTCAGCAGCAGGGGGACGACGACGATCTCGTCGTAGCCCGCCTTCACCAGTTTGTCGACAGTCGTCGTGAAGGACGGCTTGGACAGGTCGAGGAACGCCTGCTCGATCCGGAGGTCGGGGCGCATGCGCCTGACCTCGTCGACGAGTTCCTTGACCGTTGCCGAGGACCGCGGGTCGCGGGATCCGTGGGCGAGTGCAACCAACGCAGGAGCAGCCATAGAGGGGCCTCCCAATCTCTCCAGTGGTGTGCATCGACGACATTGTCGATCCTGTGTTGCGAATTGGTTGATGCAGTTGTTGCTGTGCCGGACCCGGGCCTGGGTTCCGGCGGGTACTGCTGGTGGGGGAGCCCTGGGGGTTGCCTCAGGAGTGCAGTCCGCACTCGGTCTTGTTCGTCCCGGCCCACCTGCCGCTGCGCGGGTCCTCGCCGGGGGCCACCCGGCGGGTGCACGGCCAGCAGCCGATGGACGGGTAGTTGTCGTAGACGAGCGGGTTGACCAGGACGCCGTTCTCGGCCATGTAGCGCTCCACCTGGTCGTCGCTCCATCGCGCGATCGGTGAAACCTTGACCTTCGACTTCTTGGCGTCCCAGCCGATCACCGGAGCGATGACCCGGTTGCGGGTCTCGGCCCGGCGGAGGCCGGAAGCCCAGGCGTCGTACCCGTCCAGCGAGGTGGCCAGCGGGTCGACCTTCCTGAGCTTGCAGCACAGGTCGGGGTTGGACTTGTAGAGGTCCTTGCCGAACTTCTCCTCCTGCTCGGCGATGGTGAGCGGGGGAGTGATCGTGACGACGTTGACGTCCATGGTGGCGGCGATGGCGTCACGGGTGCCGATGGTCTCGGCGAAGTGGTATCCGGTGTCGAGGAAGACCACGTCGACGCCCGGCACGACCTTGGCGGCCAGGTGTGCGAGCAGGGCGTCGCTCATCGACGAGGTGATGCAGAACCGCTCCCCGAAGGTGGCAGCTGCCCACTCGATGATGGTCTCGGCGGGTGCCAGCTCCAGCTCGGCGCCCATGTGGGAGACGAGCTCGCGCAGCTCCTCGGGCGATCGGCCCTGGGTGTGCGTGCCCTTGAAGGCCCTGGCGGCCGTCGTGGTCTCGGTGCTCATGCGTTCCTCCCTGAGCGGCTGATCATGCCGTGGTAGGCGACGTCGAACATGCGTAGGCAGGACCTGCACTCCCACCAGGCGCCCGTCCCGGCTGCTTCCGCATCCTGCGCGAGGTGCGGCCACAGGTTGTCGTCACCGCAGTACGGGCAGTGGTTGGGCTGGGCGCGTCCTGACATGTCAGACCGTCTCGAGCACGACGTCGCCCCGCAGGTTGGCGTCGTCGGTCCGGGCCGCCCAGGAGGCGAAGTTCTCGCCCTCCTCACGGTCGGTGAGGTAGTTGCGGACCACGTTGGTGACGTAGTCGTCGAGGCCGGCGCTGGTCACCTTGTGGGCGCGCAGCTTGCGGCCGAAGTTTGCCTGCAGGCCCAGGGCGCCACCGAGGTGGACCTGGAACCCCTCGACCTGGTTGCCGTCGGCGTCCATCACGAGCTGACCCTTGAGCCCGATGTCGGCGATCTGGGTCCGGGCGCAGGCGTTGGGGCAGCCGTTGACATTGATGCTGATCGGGGTGTCGAGCTCCGGGATCCGGTGCTCCATCTCCTCGATCAGTGCCTTCGCGCGGGCCTTGGTCTCCACGATGGCGAGCTTGCAGTACTCGATGCCGGTGCAGGCCATGGTGTTGCGGCGCCAGTT
The DNA here is from genome assembly GCA_045627505.1 of Nocardioides sp. GTDB lineage: Bacteria > Actinomycetota > Actinomycetes > Propionibacteriales > Nocardioidaceae > Nocardioides. The sequence continues at coordinate 3,268 of JAZQNT010000341.1, read as the reverse complement.
GGACGGCTCGGCGTCGAGGCCGACCGTGCGCAGGTCTGCGACGAAGCCGGCGGTGTCGGCGGCGTCGACGCCGATCACGACCAGCTTCTGCCAGGCGGTGAGACGCACGCCGCGGGCGCCGTACTTCTCCACCAGGTCGGCCAGCCCGACCAGCAGCTCGCCGTTGATCCGACCCACGACCGGGGCGGCGCCGATGTAGAACTTGCCGTCCTTCTGCTCGTGCACGCCGATGTGGTCACCCTGGCGGGTGGGCACGGACGGTGACTCGCAGGAGACCAGCTCGCGCTGGAGGTACTCCTTCTCCAGCACCTCGCGGAACTTCTCCACGCCCCAGTCGGCCACCAGGAACTTCAGGCGGGCCTTCGAGCGCAGGCGACGGTAGCCGTAGTCGCGGAAGATGCCGCACACGCCTTCCCAGACGTCGGCGACCTCGTCCAGCGGTACCCAGACGCCCAGCTTCTTGGCCAGCATCGGGTTGGTGGACAGACCCCCGCCGACCCAGACGTCGAAGCCGGGGCCGTGCTCGGGGTGGACGGTGCCCACGAAGGAGATGTCGTTGACCTCGGGCGCCGCGTCGTGGCTCGGGTGTCCCGAGACCGACGTCTTGAACTTGCGCGGGAGGTTGGAGAACTCGGGGTTGTCCAGGACACGACGCTTGATCTCGTCCATGGCCGGGGTGCCGTCGATGATCTCGTCCTTGGCGATGCCGGCGACCGGGGAGCCCAGGAAGGGGCGCGGCGAGTCGCCGCAGGCCTCCATCGTGGTGAGGCCGGCGGCACCCAGGCGGTCCCAGATCTCCGGCACGTCCTCGATCCGGATCCAGTGGTACTGGATGTTGTTGCGGTCGGTGATGTCGGCGGTGTTCTGGGCGAACTCCACGGAGACCTCACCCAGGGCCCGCAGCGCGGTGGCGTCGAGGATGGCGCCGTCGGTGCGCACGCGCATCATGAAGAAGCGGGCGTCGAGCTCCTCCTCCTCCACGGTGGCGGTCTTGCCGCCGTCGAAGCCGGGGGCGCGCTGGGTGTAGAGGCCCATCCAACGGAAGCGGCCGCGGAGGTCGGCCGGGTCGATCGAGTCGAAGCCCTTCTTGGAGTAGATGCCGAGGATGCGCCCGCGCACGTTCAGCGGGTTGTCGTCCTTCTTGCTCTGCTCGTTCTTGTTGAGGGGCTCCGTGTACCCAAGGGCCCACTGACCCTCACCGCGCTTGCGGCGGGGACGGGCGGGAGCGGAGGGGGTGACGGTCATCAGTGGTCCTTGCAGCGCTGAGGCCGGCCGGGTCCCGGCGGCCAGTTCTTTGTCAGGTACGGGTGCGGTACGAGTTCAGCGGGGCCAACAGATCGCGCTGCCGGTACGCATGAGGTCCACGTGGCGGCGGACCACGAGGTACTGGTGCGTTGCGAGGCTGATCACGTGGTGAGTCTCACGGGCCGGACAGACTTGCCACAAGCACTTCGTCCATTATGTGGACTCGGGTGTCATCATATGAGACGAGTGACAGGGCTCCCAGTCTGGGGTCCCCTCGGGGTGAGTTCTACGTCACACACCCCTGGATCCCCTGTGTGGGGAACCGGTCGGGGCCCGATCTAGGCTGTGCGCCATGACCGACGCCCTTGCGAAGACCACCAGTGCTGCCTACAACGCGGCGCTCGACGTGATTGCCTCCGTCGAGCCCCGCATCGCCGAGGCGACCCGCAACGAGCTGGCAGACCAGCGCGGTTCGTTGAAGCTCATCGCCTCGGAGAACTACGCATCGCCCGCCGTGCTCATGACGATGGGCACCTGGTTCAGCGACAAGTACGCCGAGGGCACCGTCGGCCACCGCTTCTACGCGGGTTGCCAGAACGTCGACACGGTCGAGTCGATCGCCGCCGAGCACGCCCGTGAGCTCTTTGGTGCCGAGTACGCCTACGTGCAGCCGCACTCGGGCATCGACGCCAACCTCACCGCCTACTGGGCGATCCTGGCCCACCGCGTCGAGGGCCCGTGGCTCAAGAACGTCGGCGTGAAGAACATGAACGACCTGAGCGAGGCCGACTGGGAGAAGCTCCGCCACGAGCTCGGCAACCAGCGTCTGCTCGGCATGAGCCTGGACGCCGGTGGCCACCTGACCCACGGCTTCCGCCCGAACATCTCCGGCAAGATGTTCCACCAGAACCAGTACGGCACCGACCCCGAGACCGGCCTGATCGACTACGACGCCCTGCGCAAGAAGGCCAAGGAGTTCAAGCCGCTCATCCTGGTCGCCGGCTACTCCGCGTACCCGCGCCGGGTGAACTTCGCCAAGATGCGCGAGATCGCCGACGAGGTCGGCGCCACCCTGATGGTGGACATGGCGCACTTCGCCGGCCTGGTCGCCGGAAAGGTGTTCACCGGCGAGGAGAACCCGGTTCCCTACGCCGACGTCGTGACCTCCACCTCGCACAAGTCGCTGCGTGGCCCGCGCGGTGGCTTCATCCTCGCCACCGAGGAGTACGCCCCCAGCGTCGACCGTGGCTGCCCGATGGTCCTGGGTGGCCCGCTCAGCCACGTCATGGCTGCCAAGGCGGTCGCCTTCGCCGAGGCGCGCACCGAGAGCTTCCAGACCTACGCCCACCAGGTGGCCGACAACGCCAAGTCGCTGGCCGACGGTTTCCTCTCGCGTGGCGCCAAGCTCGTCACCGGCGGCACCGACAACCACCTCGTCCTGGTGGACGTGTCCAACTTCGGTCTCACCGGTCGCCAGGCCGAGTCGGCCCTGCTGGACGCCGGCGTCGTGACCAACCGAAACTCGGTCCCCTCGGACGCCAACGGCGCCTGGTACACCTCGGGCATCCGTCTGGGCACCCCGGCGCTGACCACCCGCGGCTTCGGCCACGACGAGTTCGACAAGGTCGCCGAGCTCATCGTCGACGTGCTGAAGAACACCACGCCGGGCACCACCAAGGCCGGCGAGCCCTCCAAGGCCTCCTACACCCTGGCCGACGGTGTGGCTGACCGCGTGCGCGCCGCCAGCGCCGAGCTGCTCGACGCCAACCCGCTCTACCCGGGCCTCGAGCTCTCCTGAGCCGAGTCCGAGCGCGTGGCCCCTGCCCCTCGAGGGCGGGGGCCACGTGCGTTGTGTGCACGAATCGACTCGACACGCCGTCAGGACGGCCCATTCGCGCACACAACCCGCTCCTCTCGTAGGAAAGTTCGGCGGCAAGATTCAGCTTGTCCTTGCAAAGGTCGTTGATGACCCAGCAACTGTCGTAGCCTTTGCCGTTAATCAAATCAGGGAAGTCGCTTTGGA
>JAZQNT010000340.1:0-5309 GCA_045627505.1 Nocardioides sp. | reverse complement strand
ATCCGACTTAATGGTTTGTAAGGGGGAAATGGGAAAATGGGACATGGAAGCAACTATGGGAATATTTGGGCGCGGGGGTAATTTCTCTATAATTTTAAGTAGAAATACCATTGATGCAACAATCTCAGTAAAGACACAATGAGCTGTAAGACGCCACCAAGGAATGGGACGTTACTGAGCTTGTCTGCGAGCCACTGTAATGGGTTGATCAACAACAGTGTGATAAATGGTGGACGGAGTAGGTAAAGCCAGTAGTTGCTCTTGCGCTGCTCCCACGTTGAGAGCTGCATTTGTAAGTGTTCGAGCTGAAGGGTATGCTGAGACTTCATAATATTGACAGAGTGAGGACCCGATCGAGGCCATGTCGCTGCTGGCAGCGGCCATCGTCACGAAGTCCGAGATCACCATCGAACGGGTGCCGATCGAGTTCCTCGAGATCGAGCTGGCGGTACTCGAGGAGATGGGTTTCCGCTACGAGATCACCGAGGAGTACCTCGCTGCCAACGGTCGTACCCGTCTGGTGGACCTGACCACCAAGAAGTCGGACCTCAAGGCGCCGTTGGACAAGGTGCACCCGATGCCCTTCCCCGGCCTCAACATCGACAACCTGCCGTTCTTCGCCGTGATCGGCGCGGTGGCGGAGGGCCAGACCTTCCTCCACGACTGGGTGTACGAGAACCGCGCCATCTACCTCACCGAGCTGAGCAAGCTCGGGGTGGACGTCAAGCTCCTCGACCCCCACCGCGTGATGGTGACCGGACCCGCGCGCCTGTCCGGAACCGAGATCGGGTGTCCCCCGGCCCTGCGTCCTGCGGTGGTCATCCTGCTCGCGATGCTGGCCTCCAAGGGCACCTCGGTGCTGCGCTCCACCTATGTGATCCACCGTGGCTACGAGGACCTGGCCAACCGCCTGAACTCGATCGGCGCCAACATCGAGCCGTTCCGCGACATCTGAGCCGAGATCACCTGCGAGGCGGCCCCCGCCCTGAGCACCCAAGCTCAGGCCGGGGGCCGTACTCGTGGTGCAGAATGCGGCGGGTGAGCCCAACCGAGACCGCGCACCCGTACTTCGACCCGGGGACCCCGCTCCTCGCCTTCGCCCACCGCGGCGGGGCCCACCACCCCGACATCGCCGGTCTGGAGAACTCTCTGGCGGCGTTCGCACACGCCGTGTCCCTGGGGTACCACCACCTGGAGACTGATGTGCACGTCACCGCCGACGGGGTCCTGTTCGCCTTCCACGACGACCACCTCGACCGGGTCACCGATGGCACCGGCGCGGTGTCCGAGCTGACCGCGGACCAGGTCCGGTCGGCCAGGATCGCGGGCCGGGAACCGGTACCGACCTTCGCCGAGCTCCTCGACGCCTTCCCGGGTGAGCGGATCAACGTCGACGTCAAGTCCGACGGCACGGTCGAGCCGCTCGTCGCCCTCCTCGAGGAACGCGACGCGTGGGACCGCGTGCTCGTCGGTTCCTTCTCCCGCCGGCGGCTGTCCCGCTATCGACGCCTGGCCGGAGGGCGGGGGGTCACCTCGGCGCACCCGCTCGAGGTGGTCGCCTACCGGTTCCTGCCCACCGCCCGACTGGCGCGGCTCCTGACCCCGGGGCGGCCAGCAGCCCTGCAGGTCCCCCACCGCCGGGGGCGAGTGACCCTGGTGACCCCGGGACTCGTCGCCCGTGCGCACGCCAACGGACTCTTCGTGCACGTCTGGACGATCGACGACCCCGACGAGATGGAGCAACTCATCGACCGCGGGGTCGACGGCCTCATGACCGACCGCACCGACCGGCTCAAGCAGACGCTCGTGCGTCGTGGTCTCTGGAAGGAACCCTCGTGAGCAGCCCCGTCGTCGACCCGACGGTTCCGGTCCCGACCGAGCGCAGGGTCGGACGCTGGCCCGTCCTGGCCTGGGGGCTGTGGGACTGGGGCGCCGCAGCCTTCAACGCGGTGATCACGACGTTCGTCTTCACCGTCTACCTGAAGGGCGAGAACGACGACGGCACCCCGTTCTTCGGACCGGGGGTGGACACCAAGCTCGGGTGGACCCTGGCGGCTGCCGGCCTGCTGATCGCCCTGCTGGCACCTCTGACGGGCCAGCGGGCCGACCGGAGCGGGCGGCGCGGACTGTGGTTGACCGTCAACACCGCAGCCGTCGTGGTGGTCTCCGCGGGGCTGTTCTTCGTCAAGCCCGAGGAGCAGTACCTCTGGCTCGGGCTGCTGCTGCTCGCCGCAGGCAACGTGTTCTTCGAGTTCGCCGAGGTGAACTACAACGCGATGCTGAGCGAGGTGTCCACCCCGGCCACGGTCGGGCGGGTGTCGGGCTTCGGGTGGGGCCTGGGCTACCTGGGCGGGATCGTGCTGCTGCTCTTCGTGTACTTCGGCTTCATCAACCCCGAGGTCGGGCTCTTCGGGGTCACCGACGAGGACGGCCTCGACGTACGGGTGAGCATGTTGCTCTGCGCGGTGTGGACCGTGATCTTCTCGCTCCCGGTGATCCTCACGCGGCGCGACCGCAAACCGGAGAAGACCGGTGGCCCGCGGGTGAGCGTCACCGAGTCGTACCGGCAGTTGGCCCGCACCATCGCCCGGCTGTGGCGTACGGACCGGGACCTGGTGAAGTTCCTCCTCGCCTCTGCCGTCTTCCGTGACGGACTCGCCGGTGTGTTCACCTTCGGCGCGGTCCTGGCTGCCGGTTCCTTCGGCTTCTCGGGCGGCGACGTGATCATCTTCGGGGTGGTCGCGAACGTGGTGGCCGGGTTGGCCACGATCGGGTTCGGGGTCCTGGACGACAGGTTGGGCGCCAAGCGCGTGATCGTCGGCGCGCTGCTGGCGATGCTGGTGGCAGGAACGTGCATCTTCTTCCTGCACGACGGCGGCACGACCATGTTCTGGATCTTCGGGTTGCTGCTGTGCATCTTCGTCGGGCCCGTGCAGTCGGCGTCGCGCACCTTCCTGCAGCGCCTGGTGACTCCCGGGGAGGAGGGAACGATGTTCGGCCTGTACGCCACCACGGGCCGCGCGGTCAGCTTCCTCGCGCCGGCGATGTGGGCCCTGTCCATCACCGCAGGTGCGGCGATCACCGGTTCTTCCCAGGACGACGCGCAGTACTTCGGCATCCTGGGCATCATGCTCGTCCTCGGGCTGGGGCTGGGCCTGCTGCTGGGGGTCCGCAACGCCGCCACCGAGGAGGCCGACCGCCATTCCTGAGCCGCGGGGCGAACAAGAATCCTGAATGTTGGGGTTGCCACGCAGTGTGGTGTCCCACTCACCTTCACTCCAGAACGGGCGGAATCTTTCGGCTGCCGCTAACGTTGGACGAGCGACGACCGAGAACGCCGTCCCCCACGGCGTCATGGAACCCCCTCCCGGTCGTCTCTCCCTCGTAGGGCTTACGGGGCTGATGAGATTGTGAGGTGGCTCAATGGCAGAGCGCACGCTGCGTGGAGCACGACTCGGTGGACAGAGCTTCGAGGACGAGCGCGGGATCGAGTTCGCCGCCCGTCAGCAGGTCGGGTACCAGTGCAAGTCGGGCCACGTGTTCGAGGTGACCATGTCCGACGAGGCCGACATCCCGGCCCTGTGGGAGTGCCCGAAGTGTGGCTCCGAGGCTCTGAGCACCCAGGGTGTCCAGCCGGAGGAGAAGAACGAGAAGCCGGCGCGTACCCACTGGGACATGCTGCTCGAGCGTCGTTCGGAGAAGGAGCTCGAGGACCTGCTCAAGGAGCGTCTCGAGCTGCTCCGCGGCGGCGAGATCGGCCCCGCGCACCTGCACCGCGCAAACGCCAAGCGTCGCGTGAAGGCTGGCGCCTGATCCCGTCGTCCGACCCGTCGCCAGCACGATGAGTGCCCGGCCATGAGTTGAACGCCGACGACGAACTACTCGTCGACCACCTCGCCCCGGATCACAGGACCTCCGTCCTGGGGTCCGGGGCGAGGTGCGTCCGACCCGTCACGAGGTCCACCGTGGGGCGCCTGCTCCCCGGGGTGCTGAGCGCCGGGATGGTGTGCGCCGGGAGCGCCGAACGGCGCACCGAAGCCGACGAAACCGGGACCGCCCTGGGCCGCCGCCGACAGTCGAGGTGCTGCGAGGGCGACCAGGAGCGGTCGCACCAGGCCGCGGGTGAAGGGCAGGACCATCACGAGGCCGATCAGGTCGGAGACGACGCCGGGAGCCATCATCAGGACGCCACCGGCGAGGACCAGCACTCCGTCGGCCAGTTCCCGGGTGGGCATCCTCCCGGCAGCCAGCGCCTGGCTGAAGGCGGCCCAGGCGCGCGCGCCCTCACGGCGCACCACCCACGCCCCCAGGACCGCAGCCAGGAGCAGCAGGAGCACGGTGGCCCCACCACCGATCACCTGACCGATCCGGATCAGCACGAACAGCTCCAGCAGCGGCATCACCACCAGGAGCACGAACAGCAGCCAACCCGGGACCACGCGACGACGAGAACTCATGTCCCAATTCTGCGCGAGGGCTCCAACGGCACGACCGTCGGATGGGTCAGCGGCGCGAGAAACGCTCCCGCAACTGCCGACGCCGCTCCCCCAGCCCCCACCGCGTGATGAGCTTCAGCGACTCCGTCGCCACGTCCTTGCTCATCTTGGAGTCGCCGCGTTCGCGTTCGATGAACTCGATCGGCACCTCGGCGATGCGCAGACCCTGACGGGCGGTCCGGTAGGCCATGTCAGTCTGGAACACGTAGCCGGTGGAGGTGACGGTGTCGATGTCGATCGCCTCCAGCGTCTCGCGCCGGAAGAGGCGGAAGCCGGCCGTCGCGTCCTTCACCCTCAGACCCAGCAGCAGGCGCACGTAGAGGTTGCCGCCGCGGGAGAGGAACTCACGGCGCCGGGGCCAGTTCACGATCGAGCCGCCGGGGATCCATCGGGATCCGATCACCAGGTCAGCGCCGCCGGAGATGGCGTCCAGGAGTCGCTGGAGCTGCTCGGGCTGGTGCGAGCCGTCGGCGTCCATCTCACCGATGACGTCGTAGCCCTCGTCCAGGGCGATCCGGAAACCGTGCCGGTACGCCGCGCCCAGTCCGGCCTTCTCCTCGCGGTGCACGACTCGCACCCGCGGGTCGGAGGCGGCCAGGCCCTCCACCATCTTGCCCGTGCCGTCCGGCGAGTTGTCGTCCATGACGAGCACGTCCACCTCGGCCTGCGCCCCCCGGAGCCGACCGATGATCCACTCGATGTTCGCAGACTCGTTGTACGTCGGGATGACCATGACGACGCGTCCGGGCAGTGGTGCACTCACAGGGCAGTCCTAGCGCTCGAGATATCTGTGGAACGTCCGCGAATATAGGG
>JAZQNT010000339.1:0-3318 GCA_045627505.1 Nocardioides sp. | reverse complement strand
GTATATACCAGCCCGCGCTGTAATTCCTATCTGGATACTCAGCTTAACGCGGCTCCGGCGTATCTGATGCTTTCGTGCGGCAAGGGAACGATGAAAACCGTGTCACAGCTTCGGGTGTTGGCAAATGAGCGGGTAGATGTGCAGGAGTATGTCCCGTATCAAAACGGTGAAGCGGGTCAGCCTGTGGAAGAGAGCATAAGTGTGCAGCAAATGAAACAGAGTGTCCGCGTCCTGTTTGTGTCGGACCTGCATTTTAATTCCGACGATCCGGAATCAAAGGATGCTGGCGTGAGCAGTCTGGATCGAGGAGGTGCTGTCGGCCATCCGCACGTACGAGGGCGCGATCGTCCTGGTCACCCACGACGAGGGCGCCGTGCACGCGCTCGAGCCGGACCGCGTGCTGTTGCTGCCCGACGGCGACGAGGACCTGTGGAACGACGGGTACGCGGACCTGGTGTCGCTGGCCTGACCCCCGTCCGCCGTCCGTCGGCTGTCGCCGTACGGCTCGATGAGCCGTGCGGTGGCGCGAGTGGTGCGAGTGGTGCGATTCGGCCACCCATTTGCTACCCACCAGTAGGAAACGGGCCTAGGATCGCGACCATGCCCCTGACGACAGACTCACTGGCCGCCGTCGGCCTCCGCTACGAGGTGGAGGGACCGGTGGCCACCATCACGCTGAGCCGTCCCGAGGTGCGCAACGCCCAGACGCCCGCCATGTGGCGAGCGCTGGCGCAGGTGGGGCGCGAGATCGACGACGGCGTCCGGGTGGTGGTGGTGACGGGCGCCGAGGGCACGTTCTCCTCCGGCCTCGATCGGCGGATGCTCGACCCGCGCAGCGGGGAGGACGGCGCGGAGACGGTGGTCTCCCTGCTCGCGGGGAGCGACGAGCAGATGTCGCGGGTGATCTCGGAGTACCAGGAGGGGTTCACCTTCCTGCGCGACCCGCGCTTCGTCAGCATCGCGAAGGTCCGGGGCCACGCAGTGGGCGCAGGCTTCCAGCTCGCCCTCTCCTGCGACCTGCGTCTGGTGGCCGAGGACGTCCAGTTCGCCATGAAGGAGTCAGCACTGGGCCTGGTCCCGGACCTCACCGGCACCAAGCCGCTGGTCGAGGCCGTGGGGTACGCGCGCGCCCTCGAGCTCTGCGCCACAGCCCGGTCGGTCGGGGCCGAGGAGAGCGTGCGTATCGGGCTCGCCCTCTCGGCGCACCCGGTCGACCAACTCGATGCTGCGGTGAACGCCTTGGCCGAGTCGTTGTGCCGGACGATGCCCGGGGTCCTGCCGGCGACCAAGCGGATCCTGCAGGGTGCGCACGTGCGTGAGCTGGACGAGCAGCGCCGTGTCGAGCGGGAGGAACAGGTGCGCCGGTTCCGCGCCGTGGCGGCCGCGCTGGGAGGATGATCCTCGGCAGCTCGCCCCGAGAACTCCCACGGGGCGTTGGACAACGCCTGCCGGTGGAAGAAGGACGACCTCATGATGGGACCGGGCGCCGGGCACGGACACCTCGCGACCAACCAGTCGGTGAAGAAGGCGAAGGTCGAACGTCGGACGATGCGTCGCGTGCTGGCCTTCGCCGGACCGCACCGGGGCAAGATCGGCTGGTTCCTGGGCCTGACGGTGGTGGACGCCCTGTTCGTGGCGGTCCCGCCCCTGCTGCTGCAGCGGATCATCGACGACGGGGTGACGCAGGGCGACACCTCGTTGGTGGTCCGCCTCTCCGCGATCGTTGCCGTCGTGGCGGTGCTGAGCGCGTTGCTCTCGGTGGCCTCCGGCCTGTTGTCCAGCCGGATCGGTGAGGGGCTGATCTACGACCTGCGCACCCAGGTCTTCGCCCACGTCCAGCGCCTGCCGCTCGCGTTCTTCACCCAGACCCAGACGGGGGCGCTCGTCTCCCGGCTGAACAACGACGTCATCGGGGCCCAGCGCGCGTTCACCTCGACGCTGCAGAGCACCGTCTCCAACCTTGTCGGCGTGGTCGTGGTCGGGGTCACGATGTTCTTCCTGAGCTGGCAGGTGACCCTCGCCTGCCTCATGCTCTTCCCGGTGCTGCTGCTGGCCTCGCGCTGGGTGGGCGCGCGGGTCGCCGGACTCACCCGGCAGCAGATGGACGGCAACGCCGAGCTGGGCAACGCCATGACCGAGCGCTTCAACGTCGGCGGAGCCCTCCTGCTCAAGCTCTTCGGCCGTCCGGTCCAGGAGGACCTCGACTACGGACACAAGGCCGCCGTGGTGCGTGACCTGGGCGTGCGCATCTCGCTCTTCACCCGCTCGTACATGGCGGTGATGGCACTGGTGCCGGCCCTGGCCACCGCCCTGGTCTACGGCATCGGGGGCTACCTGGCTGTCGAGGGCCAGCTCAGCGTCGGCACCGTGGTGGCTCTCAGCATCCTGCTCACCCGGCTGCTGGGGCCCCTGCAGGCGCTCTCCAACGTGCGCATCGACGTGATGACCGCGCTGGTGAGCTTCGACCGTGTGTTCGAGATCCTCGACCTGCCCAGCGCGATCACCGAGAAGCCGGACGCGGTGGTCCTCCCCGCCGGCGCCAGCGGGGTGGAGTTCCGCGACGTGCACTTCGGCTACCCGGCCTCGGGCAGCGCCTCAGCGCCCTCGCTGGGCGCGGGAGTGACCAAGCCGGGCGGCGGCTCGGAGGAGGTGCTGCGCGGTCTGAGCTTCGTCGCCCACCCGGGACAGATGGTGGCCCTCGTGGGCCACTCCGGTGCGGGCAAGTCCACGCTGACGCACCTGGTGGCGCGCCTCTACGACGTCGACGCCGGTCAGGTGAGGGTGGGCGGCCACGACGTCCGCGACGTCACCTTCGCCTCGCTCACCGGCACGGTGGGCTACGTGACGCAGGACGCCCACATGTTCCACGACACCATCCGCGCGAACCTGCTCTACGCCGCGCCCCAGGCCTCTGAGGTCGAGATGTGGGACGCTCTGGAGCAGGCCCAGGTGGTCGACCTCGTCCGGGCCCTGCCCGATGGTCTGGACACGCTGGTCGGTGACCGCGGGTACCGACTCTCCGGCGGTGAGCGGCAGCGCCTGGCGATCGCCCGACTGCTGCTGAAGTCTCCGGCGGTGGTGGTGCTCGACGAGGCCACCGCGCACCTCGACTCGGAGTCGGAGGCGGCGGTCCAGCGCGCGCTGGACAACGCGCTGAAGGACCGGACCTCACTCGTGGTTGCGCACCGCCTCTCCACGGTGCGCCACGCCGACCTGATCCTCGTCGTCGAGGACGGCCGCATCGTCGAGCAGGGGACCCACCTCGATCTGCTGGGGCAGCGAGGGCTGTACGCAGAGCTCTACGCCACCCAGTTCGAG
>JAZQNT010000338.1:0-4300 GCA_045627505.1 Nocardioides sp. | reverse complement strand
CAGGAGACCCCTGACCCCGCCACGAACAGCCGCGCGGTGCCGATCTACCAGACCACCTCGTACGTCTTCAACGACACCGAGCACGCCGCGAACCTGTTCGCCCTTTCCGAGCCGGGCAACATCTACACCCGGATCATGAACCCGACCCAGTCGGTGTTCGAGGACCGCGTCAACCAGCTCGAGGGCGGCGTCGGCGCCCTGGCCGTGGCGTCCGGCTCGGCCGCCGTCACCTACTCGGTGCTCAACCTGACCTACGCCGGCGACAACATCGTGGCGCTCTCCACCCTCTACGGCGGCACCTACGCGCTGTTCGCGCACACCCTGCCGCAGTTCGGCATCGAGGTCCGCTTCGTCGACCCGAACAAGCCCGAGGAGCTGGCCAAGCACGTCGACGAGAAGACCAAGCTGGTCTTCGGCGAGACCGTCGGCAACCCGAAGATCAACGTCGTCGACCTGGACGCCTGGTCCGAGGCCGCGCACGCCCAGGGCCTGCCGTTCATCGTGGACGCCACCGCGTCCACCCCGTACCTGGTGCGTCCGTTCGAGCACGGCGTGGACGTCGTCGTGCACTCGGCCACCAAGTACATCGGTGGCCACGGCACCTCCATCGGCGGCATCATCGTCGACTCCGGCAACTTCGACTGGGCCGCGCACGCCGAGCGCTTCCCCGGCCTGACCGGCCCGGACGGCGCCTACCACGGTGTGGTGTGGACCGAGGCCGTCGGCAACCTCGCCTTCATCATTCGCGCCCGCACGGTGCTGCTGCGCAACACCGGTGCCGCGATCACCCCGCACAACTCCTGGCTGTTCCTGCAGGGTCTGGAGACCCTGCACCTGCGCATGGAGCGGCACTCGGAGAACGCGCTGGCGGTGGCGAAGTGGCTGCAGGAGCAGGACACCGTCGCCTGGGTGCGCTACCCCGGTCTGGAGGACAACCCCGACAAGGCCGTCTACGACCGTCTCTCCACCGGCAAGGGGTACGGCGGCCTGCTGTCGTTCGGCCTGAAGTCGGGCCGCGAGGGCGGCAAGAAGTTCATCGAGGCGCTGGACCTGTTCAGCCACCTGGTGAACATCGGCGACGCCAAGTCGCTGGCGGTGCACAACGCCACCACCACCCACTCGCAGCTGACCCCCGAGGAGCTCGAGGCGGCCGGCGTGAGCGAGGACCTGGTGCGTCTGAGCATCGGCATCGAGAACGTCGCCGACCTGATCGCCGACCTCGAGCAGGCGCTGGCCGCGAGCAAGTGACGACGCTCCGGCCGGACCACCGGCCGGGCCTCGATCGGTGAAGAGCAGGACAGCGAAGCACCCTCGATCCCGCGCCTCCCCCCTGTGCGTCATGCACCGGGGGGCGGCGTGGGATCATGGGCGCGTGACCGGAACAGAAGTGGTGTCGTGACCGGGCCCATCGAATACGTCGAGACCCAGCGGGTGCGCCTCTTCACGGCAGAGGACCCGCTGCGTCTGCACTCCGGCGCCGAGCTCACCGAGGTCGACGTCGCCTACGAGACCTACGGCGAGCTGTCCCCGGAGCGCGACAACGCGATCTTCGTGTGCCACGCGCTGACCGGGCACGCGCACGCCGCGGGCCTGCACCTGGGGGCGAAGAAGCGCGGCTGGTGGGACAACATCATCGGCCCCGGCAAGCCGCTGGACACCGACAGGTACTTCGTGATCGCGCCCAACATCCTGGGTGGGTGCTCGGGTACCACCGGGCCGCTGTCGCAGGACCCGGGCAAGGGCGAGCCCTACTACCTGAACTTCCCGCTGCTGCACATGAGCGACCTGGTGCAGGTGCACCGTCGGCTGGTGTCGCACCTGGGCATCGAGAAGCTGTACGCCGGCATCGGCGGTTCGCTGGGCGGGATGCAGATCCTGCAGTGGGTGATCGACGAGCCCGACGCGATGGAGAAGGCCGTCGTGGTGGCGGCGTCCTCGCGGATCTCGACGGAGAACATCGCGTTCTCCTCGGTGGCGCGGACCGCGATCATGAGCGACCCCGAGTTCTACGACGGGCGCTACGTCGAGCACGACACCGTGCCGCGCTTGGGCCAGAAGGTGGCCCGGATGATGGCCCACATCACCTACGTCTCCGACGTCTCCCTGGACGACAAGTTCGGCCACCGCCGGGAGACCGTCGGCGACGAGATGCGGATGGAGCCCGACTTCGCCGTCGAGCACTACCTGCAGCACCAGGGCGAGGTGTTCCTGGACCGGTTCGACGCGCTCAGCTACCTGTACCTGACCCGGCTGCTGGACTACTTCGACCCGTTCGCCGACCCGCGGACCGCGGACCGCCTGGCGCAGACCCAGACCCGCTTCCAGGTGACCAGCTTCGACTCCGACTGGCGTTTCGACACCCGCCAGTCGATGGCGATGGTGGAGCAGTTGGAGGCCGCCGGGGTGGCCGTCGACTTCGCCGAGCTGCACTCCACCTACGGCCACGACTCGTTCCTGCTGCAGCCGCCCGGGTACCACGACCGGATTGCTGGTTTCCTGGGCTGAGGACGCGTCTGGCCAGTCCCGGACGAACCGACGACAGGCGAACCCCTGTGCATGCGGTTTGTCCGACCCGCAAGGATGCAGGCGTGAACGTCCTCAGGTACGCACTTCCCCGGATCGCCCTTGCCGTCTACATCTGTGCTGTCGGTGTGCTGGTCTTCCAGCCCACCCCTGAACTGGCCGTGGGCAGCACGAGTCGGGTGACCAACTGGTTGCTCTTCCAAGGCGCGCCGGCGCGGCTGGTGAACGAGTTCCGCGTCGAGTTCCTGCTCAACACGATCATGCTCGTGCCCCTGCCCATCCTGGGGTCGTTGGTCTGGCCGCGGGTGCGGTTCAGTGACTGGGTGGTCGTGGCGTTCTTGTTCTCCATTTCGATCGAGATCAGCCAGGGCCTGTTGCTGAACAATCGCTCGGCGCAGTTCGTCGACGTCGTCTCGAACACGTTGGGCGGATTGATCGGAGGCACGCTGGGGCTTCTCGCCAAGTCCGTGCTTGGATACCGCCGTCCTGTTCTCGGGCGTGGGAGCCGGGCTCGCTTCGGCGCCAGTTGAGTTCCGGACCGCCCAGCAGGCCTCCAGCCGCTGGGACCTAGACTGTGCCCCGGATCATGAAGCATGGGGCAAAGGACAGGAATCACTTGTGAGCGCAATCGCTCCCGTCCTGCTCTCCTCGCCAGACGTTGGCGAGTTGGAGCAGGAGTACGTTCTCAGCGCGATGCGTTCGGGGTGGGTGGCTCCTGCGGGGCCGGATTTGGATGCGTTTGAGGCTGAGGTGGCCGAGCGTGTCGGGGTTGGTCATGCGGTGGGGTTGGCTTCGGGTACCTCTGCTCTGCATTTGGCGCTGGTGTCGTGGGGGGTGGGTCCGGGTGACGTCGTCCCCGTGTCCACCTTCACCTTCGCCGCCACGGTCAACGCCATTCGCTACGTGGGGGCCGAGCCCTACTTCGTCGACTGCGACGAGGAGTCGGGGAACATGTCGGCGAAGCTGCTCGCCGAGGCCATCGAGTCGCTCCGGGCGGCGGGTCGTTTCGTCCCTGCCGTGGTCCCGGTGGACATGCTCGGCAAGTGCGTCGACTACACCGCGATCGAGAAGGTGGCCCGTGACGCGGGCGGGCGCCTGCTCTGCGATGCGGCCGAGTCCTTCGGGGCCACCTGGCAGGGACGTCCTGCCGGGTCCTTCGGGGACGCGTCGGTCATCTCCTTCAACGGCAACAAGATCATGACCACGTCCGGTGGTGGCATGCTCCTCACCGACGACGGTGCGCTTGCTGCGCACGTGCGCAAGCTCTCCACCCAGGCCCGCGAGCCGGTGGTCCACTACGAGCACACCGAGGTGGGGTACAACTACCGCCTCTCGAACATCCTCGCGGCCCTCGGTCGCGCCCAGTTGGTCCGTCTCGACGGGATGATCGCGCGGCGCCGTGAGTGGCGTCGCCGCTACGCGCAGCTCTTCGCCGGCCAGCCGGGAGTCCGCATCCTCGGCGGCGCGGACGACTCCGGCGACAACTGCTGGCTGACCGCCATCGTCGTGGACCCGGCGCTCTCGTCCTGGACGGCCAAGCAGCTCGGGGCTGCGTTGAGCGCCGAGAAGATCGAGACCCGTCCGGTCTGGAAGCCGATGCACCTGCAGCCGGTCTCGGCCGGACTCTCGGGGAACGTGGACGGCACCTCGGAGCGTCTGTTCAGCAACGGCCTCACGCTGCCCAGCGGCTCGGCCATGTCCGAGGCCCAGTTCTCCCGGGTCGCAGACGCCATCCAGAAGGTCATCGCGTGAAGAATTCCTACGACCCGCTGAAGCG
>JAZQNT010000337.1:0-5746 GCA_045627505.1 Nocardioides sp. | reverse complement strand
GTGGCCGACGGCGGGTGCACGAGCCGGTGCGGGGCGTGCACCAGCAACCGCCCGTGCCGGTCCCGCTCGGGGATCTCGGACGCCTCGACCAGCGCCCCGTGCACCGCGTCAAGGAGCGCGACCTCCTCCTCCGGGTCCAGCTCACGGGCGATCTCCACCTGGAAGTGCGGCATCGGGTCCCCTCCGACTCGTCCTCAACCAGCCCGGCGGCCGGCCTCGTGGGCCCAGCATCCGCCGACGGAGCTCGGATCGTTCGCACCCCGTGCACACGTCTCACCCGCTGAACTGCCCGGGTCGCCCTCCGTGGGCGCCGGAGGAGCCCTTTGTACAAAATGGGAAACTGAAGGCTATGAGCTCCAGCGACTCCAGTTCGTCCGTCCGCCCAGGTTCCGCCGCTGACAGGCTCATCGAACGGGCCGGAGGGCAGCACCCGGTCCTCGTGGAGATCTACAAGCTCGCCTCGATCATGGTCGGGGCACTGATCTTCGCGATCGGGCTCGAGGGCTTCCTGCTGCCCAACGAGTTCCTCGACGGCGGCATCGTCGGCGTCTCCATCATCGCCACCTACTTCGCCGACATCCCGATGGGTGTCTTCATCGGCGTCCTCAACCTGCCGTTCCTGGTCCTGGCCTGGAACCAGATCGGCCGCCGCTCCGCCGTCCGTTCCGCGGTGGGCATCGCGACGCTGTCGGTCGCGACCATCGTCCTGCACCACATGGACCCGATCACCCAGCAGTCCTGGTTGGCGCTGATCTGCGGTGGCGCCATGATCGGCGTGGGCATCGGTGTGGCCCTGCACCACGGTGGCGCGCTCGACGGCACGGAGGTGCTCGCCACCGTCCTGGCGGCACGCACCAAGTTCACCGTGGGCCAGCTGATCCTCTACGTGAACCTGGCGATCTTCGCCGTCGCCGGCTTCGTCATCTCCTGGGAGTCGGCCCTGCTGTCGGCCGTCCTCTTCTACGTGGTGGTGAAGGACCTCGTCGACCAGATCGCCCACGGTGAGTCCGGTGCCCGCCAGGTGCGCGTCACCACGCGCCGGTACGAGGAGGTCGCCAAGCTCGCCACGGCGCGCACCAAGCGTCCGGTGGTCGTCTCCAAGCAGCAGAAGTACCACGGGGACATCGACCTGTGGGAGGACATCTGGGTGCTCACCTTCGCCTCCACCCGACTCGAGGAGGCGGCGATCGCGGAGGAGATCGAGGAGATCGACCCGTTGGCCAACATCACCTTCTCCGACATCGCCAGCCTGCACGGCCCCGTCGCGGAGAAGCTTGCCGCCCACCACTGAGCGGTCGGGCAGCTGAGATGTCGGGCAGTTGAGATGTCGGCAGCCCAGATGGTTCGCACCCGCCCATCGCAGCTCGAACTGGGTCGGGCTGGTAGACCCTGAGTCATGGCCTGGGCACTCCTGTACCTGCACGGCGTCGGTGACGCGGTTCGCAACGACGCCTGGTACTCGGCGCTGCGCGACTCACTGGAGCGTCACGGCATCGAGACCCCGCCGCTCACCTCGTCGCGGATCATCGCCCCCGACTACGTCGAGCTCCTCAAGTTCCCGCCCGCCGAGGGCGGGTCGGCCCCCACCCGCACGGTGAAGGACAGCACCGAGAAGGACGAGGCCCTGGCCCGCCGCGCCGCGTACGCCCGGGACCAGGCCAGATCGGTGGCTGCGCTCACCGGCACGGTCGACTCCCGCGGGCTGCGCAACCTCGCCGGCGGAATCGACCTGGCCCGGGTACCGCTCCCCCGGGACCTGCGCGACAGCCGCCACTACCTGCGCAACGAGGCGCTGCGGCGCGCCGTGCTGCACCGGGTGCTGGGCTCGCTGGACGGACACCGCGACCTGGTCGTCGTCGGGCACAGCCTCGGGTCCCTGGTGGCGATCGACCTGCTGCGCCACCTGCCCCCGAACGTCCGGATCCGGCGGCTGCTCACCCTCGGCTCCCCCGCCGGGGTGCCGGGGATGTGGAAGTCGCGCCCGTTTCAGCGCGAGGACTTTCCGTTCCACCAGGTCGAGAGCTGGGTCAACGTGCTCAACCCGTTCGACGTCGTCACCCGCGGCATGGGGATCAGCCACCTATTCTCTGCGGCCGCCGACGTCAGGATCCCGTTGGGTGCCTCCCACTCGTCCTCCCAGTACCTCTCGCACGCCGTGGTCGGCCAGCTGCTGGCCGACACGCTGCGACCGCCCACCAGCCGGGTCTCGGACCAGAAGGGCGTCGAGGTGGCGCTGTCCGCGCACGAGCACGACGTCCTGGACGCGCTCGGCTTCGCCCACCTGGTCCGCGAGCAGGTGTCGGCCAAGGAGAAGGAGAAGGCGGCCCGCGTCGACCTCGCCCTGGCCGCCGTCCGCGAACGCACCGGACGCGGGCTGCGGGCTGCCCGCGAGCGGCGCGGCGAGCCGGTGCCCGCGGTGGTGGACGCGCTGGAGGCCGGCCAGGTGCCGGAGGTGCGGTTCTCCCACCGCACGCTGGAGGAGCAGCTCTTCTTCGCCGTCCTGATGGCCACGACCAACCCGCTGGCGCCCTACGAGGTCGACCTCGCCGGCGAGCACCTCGCGGCCGTGGAGCAGCTGTGGCAGCACTACGGCTACACCCGTCCGGAGGCCAGGCGGGTCTCGACCGCGGTGCGCGAGGCTGCCCAACTGTTCGGACGCGGCGGGTGGCACCGGCACCTGATGGGCACGCCACTGCTCCGCCCACCCACCAACCGGACGCACGCCGCAGCCCTGCTGGGCACGAGCGGCGAGCAGCTGGTCACCCCCGAGACCCCCACCGACGTGCTGCGCAGCCACGTGCTGCGGGTGACCGCGTTCTCCGAGGCGCACCGGTCGCTGGACCTGCCGGGCGATCGCAGCGTCGGCTGGCTCACCCTGAGTGCGTGGAGCAGCGAGCTGGCCACCCGCCTGGCCGACCTCGAGCTGATCAGCGACTCCGGCGCGCCCGGGCTGAAAGACCTGCGGACGCGGGCCCGCACCGTCACCAAGGCGTTGGACTGGCTGGCCGAGCGCGGCCTGCTCCCGGCCGAGGACCAACCGTCACCGGGGGCCGACGCGGTCGGCGAGATCACCTGAGGCGGATCGGTCGGCGGCAGAAACCCGCTCGGCGTTCGGGCGTCAGCCGGAACGCCGACAGGGACCCACCCGGAGGTGGATCCCTGTCAGTGCATGTCGACCGGCGTCAGCAGGTCAGGCGCGTTCGGCGGATGCCGGTCAGCGCTCCCAGACTCGAACCCAGTCGACGTCCGCGGTGGAGTTGAAGTCCGTCAGGTTCATCAGCTCCCACGACGAGGTGAGCAGCGAGAGAGACAGGAACTGCTTCTGCTGCGAGACGAATCGGTTCTCGCGGTGGAACTCGCGGCCGTCGATGCGGAAGATGTACGAGGTGGGCGTCCACTCGACGCTGTAGACGGCGAACTTCTCCGACATCTTGGTGCTGCTGGTGGAGATCAGGCCGGGGGTCTTCTGGAAGACCTTGCCGTCCTTCACCACCGTGTCGTTGACGGCGTGGTGGATGAAGGCACCGACGCCCTTCTCGTGGTAGTCGTCACCGAAGTACTCCATGACGTCGATCTCGGTGCCCCGGGCCGGGTTGTTGGGCACCAGGTTGTTGTTCGGGTGCGACCAGAACGACGAGTGCATGCCGACCGCGGACTGCACCTTGACGCGCGCCGCGGCGATGCCGTGCTTGAAGCTGTACGCCTTCGAGGTGTCGATCTGCGTGTTGATCATGTAGGGCAGCTTGTGGGTGCCCTTGTTGTCCTTGAACGTGCACGTCTGACCAAGACGGGTCGGGTCCTTCTTGACGCCCATCTTCAGCACGTCTCCGGTGACGGCGAGGGCGTCGGCGTTGGACACCGCGCACGAACGCAGGCCGTTGCCGAGACCGCGGTCAGCCGAGCTCCACTTGCTGGCGTCAAGGGCGTTGCCCGAGAAGGTGTCCTCGAACTGGGCCGTGAACGACGGGGCGGTGAGGGCGGTCGTGGTGGCCGCGGGGAAGTCCTGCGCGGCCGCAACCGTGGCGCGGTAGCTGCGACCCACCTCGACCGGGAACACGGCGTTGCCGAGCAGGTCGGTCTCGCTGGTGCCCGCGTTCTGCCAGGAGCCCGACGTGTTGACCTGCAGGGTGACCTGGCGACCGACCCGACCCGGGTACACGCGCACGGAGGCGATCGTGCCGTTCTCCGGCGCTGCGGCGGAGGTGCTCGACTGGTCGATGTCGGGGAGCATCGCGATGTCGAAGCTCTGCTCGGCGGCGACGACGACCGTCTCCTCGGGCGAGATCGACCACGGAGCCACGTACGGCTTCTTCTGCGCCTGACGTGCGGCGCTCTTGGCGGCTCCTGCGGTGCGCAGCTTGGTGCCCGCCGCCTTGGTGTACGCCTTCCGGGCCTTCTTGATGCGCTTCTTGTTGCCCTTCTTCTGGGCCGCGACCAGGTTCTTCTTGGCCTTC
Source organism: Nocardioides sp. (assembly GCA_045627505.1). Taxonomy (GTDB): domain Bacteria; phylum Actinomycetota; class Actinomycetes; order Propionibacteriales; family Nocardioidaceae; genus Nocardioides. Next base: position 1,292 of record JAZQNT010000337.1, on the reverse strand, counting down.
GTCCACTTCTTCTTGGCGCGCTTCGCCGTGGCCTGCTTGTCCTTGGCGACCTTCTGCACCTGCGCGACCGTCTTGTTGCCGATGAAGGAGGCAGCGGGGGCGTCGACCCGGATCGTCGTGGTGGTCTTGAACGCCACCTTGGCGAAGGTGAAGCTGCCGTCGACCCGGGTGTTGGTGGTGGCGATGGTGTCCCATCCGCCGCCCTTCTTGGCCTGGAGCTTCACCAGACGCTGGCGCGGTGCGCCGATCTTGCCGGTGATGGTGCCGGGGACACCGCGCAGGAAGACGTCGACCTCGTCCAGCCGGGCGTAGCCGGTGGCCGCCGCCTTGGCCTTCGCGGGTGCACCGACCACCGACGTGGTGGGGCCGTCCGCGGCGGTGCCGGTTGCGGTGCCGATTGCGGTGGCGCTCACGACGGGCGCGAGGACGGTGGACGCGGCGGCGAGAACCGCCGTGGTGCCCACGAGGCCTCTCACTCGGCGGTTCAGGGGGGTGTGGTGCATCGAGTCTCCTGGTTGGTCGGGCAAAGGCTCGAGGAACCGCTCACCCGCACCCTGGGGTGGCGGTGCTCGAACTGCCGACGCTCGGGCAACCGACGCTCAGGCCTCTTTGAAACTCCGCGTCCGCCGCGAGAGGGGACCTCGATGTGCCCCGACCATACGCCATTTGGGGGATGCCCACTCGGGGGTGGTGAAGTGCTGGGACAGACAGTTCGACCCCCGCGTTTCGGCTGGACGTCGCGTCTGGGTGGCCCCTGCGATGTCACCCCTCCCGGACGTTCACCGCGGAGGCAAGGAACCCAGCGGCCGAGGCTCAGGCGTCGGGGCGCCGGGTGAACGTCAGGTGCACGACTCCGCTCGGCGAGGCGACCGTCTCGACGGCGTAGCGCCGGTCCAGGTCCTCGAGCCCGTCCCAGACCCGGGAGCCCCGCCCCAGCACGATCGGCACCTGCACCAGATGCGCGTGATCCACCAGGTCCGCGGCGAACGCGTCGCGCACCACGGTCGCGCCGCCCCCGATCCGCACGTCCAGCCCGTCAGCGGCGTCGGTTGCGACGCCCACCGCGTCCTCCAGTGGGGCGTCGAGGAAGTGGAAGGTGGTGCCGCCCTCCATAAGTCGGAGGCCAAGCGGTCTTAGGAAGACAATAGAGAGGGACAACTCCTTGGCCCACAGAACGACATGGCTACGATCCGACTTATCCGCACGTCCAGCCCGTCAGCGGCGTCGGTCGCGACGCCCACCGCGTCCTCCAGTGGGGCGTCGAGGAAGTGGAAGGTGGTGCCGCCCTCCAT
>JAZQNT010000336.1:0-5090 GCA_045627505.1 Nocardioides sp. | reverse complement strand
CCCCGGCGGGGGGGGGCGCGGGCCGGGGGCGCGGGGCCGCGCCGGGGGGGGGGGGGGGGGGGGGGGGGGGGGGGGGGGGGGGTGGTGCCCAGGTACGGGGGGCCGGGGCGTCGCACGGCGGCGTGGCCGGCGGACAGGTCGCCGGCCAGGACGGTGCGCCCGATCGCCCCGAACGCGGCGCGCTGGGTCTGCGGGGGTGCCTGCCAGCCGGTCGCGACCTTCGCCCGGTAGGCGTCCCAGTGGCGGGGCCGGCGGAAGCGGGAGTGCAGGACCAGGTGGCAGGTGATACAGAGCTCGGTGTAGCTGGCCGGGTCGTCGTAGTCCTCGAGGTGCATGTGGATCGCGCCGCGGGTCTGGCCGCACGCCTCGCACCGGGACGGGGCGGGGATCTTGCCGGCGGCGATCAGCTCGTTCAGGTAGCGCTGGACGCGCTCGCGCTTCTCTCCGCTGTGGCCGTTGTAGCTCGAGAGTGCCATGGGGTTCCGTTCTGTGGTCGAGATCCCAACACTAGACCATGGGCCTAGCGTCGGGCAAGCACGTCGGCCGGCATGTCGGCCCGCTTGCCGGCTCACGCCGGCGCCAGGACCCCCACCGGGCCGTACGCCGCGGAGAGCGCCCATGTCGGCTCGAGGGCGGCCCGCTCAAGGCCAGGCGTCCCGAGGGGATGCCGCGTGCGGGTCGACACCGCGCGGGCCTCGTGGACGATGGTCCGCACGCCGGCGACCTTGAGCCCGAGGGGGAGGAGCGCGAAGGAGTCGCCGAGGGCGTCGTGCAGTTCGGGGAAGACGCGGCGCGCGACGATGGTCGTGACACCACACGTCTCGACGAACTCGAGGAAGGCCGACAGGGACGCCGGCGTGACCCGCTCAGAGAACACGGGCACGCCGCGGTAGAGGTCCGCCGCGGCACCGCGGATCAGGGCGTCACCGCCCTCCTGCGCGGCCGCCATGCGGTAGCCGTGCCCGGCCAGGCGGCGGGTCAGGAGCCCCGTGCTCGAGCCGAGGTCCAGCACCGCGCCGTCGGCGGGGTCGACCTCGGCGAGCACCGCGGCGGTGATCGCGTCGTGGATCCGCGGGAACGCGCCGCTCTCGAGGAACGCGGCGACGTACTCCGGGGCGTCGAAGCGGGTCACGGGGCCGTCGCCCCGTCGGGCTGGTTGCCCAGCTTCGTGCCGTCTTCCACGGGGTACCACGCCTGCGAGTAGGCCCAGCCGGCGATGCCCTTGACGGCAAACACGCCTTCCTGCGCCAGCAGGTTGACCTCGTCGAGCGTGGCGCCCATTTCGGCCGCGACGTGCTTCGGGTCGAGGCCGTGGTCTTGCAGGAGCTCGCGGACGATCGCCGACATGGACACCGCGACGTGCGTGCCCTTCGCCCGGTTGATCCGAATGGTCATCAGCATCGCGGTCGGGCGGTCGACGTCGAGCACCGCGACCGGCACCCGGCCGCCCCACCGGGCCCGGATCGCCTTGGAGTCCTGCGACAGCCGCCACCTGTGGAAGCCGTCGATGACCAGGCCGTCGGGGTTCACCAGGATCGGCTGCAGCCAGCCGGTCGCGAGGATCGACCGCTCGAGGAGCCGCAGCTCGGGCTTGTGGACCCGGTTCGGGTTCCAGCTGTTCGCGTCGAGCTGGTCGGCGTCGACCCACACGATCGCGTCGATCGGGTCGGTGCCGGGGGCGGTCGCGGGGAGGAGAGGCACAGGTCAGTCCTTGGCTAGTGGGAGGATCTCGCGCTTGAAAGCGCCGGTGATGAACTGCTTGAGAATGTGCGTCGCGGGGTAGCTCGCCGGCCGACTGCGGGCCCGGACCCGGACCGCGCGGAGCCGCTTGAGGGCGAGGGCCCGCTGCTTCGGGTCGTCGATGCTGGCCCGGATCCAGCGGTCGACCCCGGACAGGTCTGTCTCGTCGTCGGTGAGCCACTCGCGCAGCAGGGATGCCTGGTCGAACTCGCGGTAGTAGCGCTCCTGCACCAGCATTTCGGGGAACATTTCGATGAGCTGGCCGTAGAACGTGGGCGCGACCTCGCGGAGCTGGCCGAAGTTCTTGGCCGCCTCGGCGTGCAGCGGGGTCGACACGCGGAGCTGTCCGCCGCCGGCGCCGCCGGCGAGGATCTGCGCGTCGTAGATCGGGCAGTACGCGATGCCCTGGTCGTAGAAGTAGCGGAAAATGTCGTTCTCGGCCCAGTCGAACAGGGGCTTGCAGAGCGACACCTTCGTCGTCGTGGTGGCGTTGATGTAGTTCTCATTCAGCTTGTTCACGCTGGCCCGGAAACGCATGAGGGACTCGGCGGCCCGGATGCCGGTGACCATGGCGACCCGGCCGCGATAGACGGTCCCCACCAGCTCGTTCATGTCGTACTGCGACAGGGACCGCTCGGGCGGGATGCCGAAGTGGTCGGCGCTCAGGCCGTGCGCCGGCTTCGGGCGGATCCACTCGCGGGCGGGATCCCACTGGGTGTACGCGACGCTCTTGCCGAGGATGTACTTGTTCGACTGCAGCGGGACCGTGAGCCACGTCAGGTCGATCCAGTCGAGGTGCCGGTACTGCTCCACGAAGTCGATGACGGGGTCGGGGATCAGCTCCTCGTCGTAGAACAGGGTCTTGATCGGCCGCTCGTCGCCGCGCTCCAGGGCGACCTCGCGCACCAGGTGCAGGGCCGCGAGGCTGTCCTTGCCGCCCGAGAACGACACGACGATGGTGTCGAACAGGTCGTAGAGGTGGTGGATCCGCTTCTTCGCCTCTGTCAGCACGTCGACGTCGATGAACCCGCGCTGGCGGGCCACTCAGAGCACCCGCTCGGCGATGTAGGTGGCGAGCCGCTCGCCGAGGGTGTCGGACTCGGGGAACTCGCGCTTGAGCCAGCGCAGGAACTCGTACCACTTTGCCTGCTGCGGCTCGTCGTCGAACACCAACTGGTAGCCGATCACGGGGGCGCCGAGGGACGGCGCAGGCGGCTCATCGTTGCCTTCGTCGAGGCCGGTGATCAGGTCGTCGAGGTCCGCAGCGTCGTAGCCGGTGCCCTCGAGGTCGGGCAGGCTGTCGAGCAGCTCGGCCAGCACGTCCTCGTCGTAGGAACCCATGTCGCCGGCGCGGTTGTCGACGGCGACGATCTTGCCGGCCGCCGCGTCGTCGACGTCGACGAACTGCGCCTTGACCGTGGGCCACCCGAGGAGGCCGGCGGCTTGCACGGTGTGGTTGCCGGCGAGCACCTCGTTCGGGCGCCCGGTGCGGGTGCCGAGGTTCACGACGACGGCGCGGTACTGGCCCAGGGTGGCGAGCGACTCTGCGATGACCTCCACGTTGCCGCGGCGCGGGTTCTTGTGGAACGGGTTGAGGTCGGCGATCGGGTAGTCGACGATCGCGAGCTGGTGCGTCGGGGTGTCCGCTAGGCGGGTCTTCGGGATCACGGGGGGGGCTCCTGTCAGGACGTCGCGCGGCGCGCGACCTTGTCGGCGGCGCGCACGGCGGCGTGCGCGAGCACACCGGCGGAGCGGTCGGACGCCTGTTCGGCGTACACGCGGGCCCGGGTGTCGGGTCCGAGGGCGTCGGTGGGGTCCGCGGCCATGGCGAGCTGACTCGGGAAGCCTGCCGCCGAGGTGCGGGGCAGGAGGCCGTGCGCGCGGGGGCGGTCGTCCGCGGCATGGGTCACCTTCGCGGCGTCGAGGTTCGCGACGTCCGAGGGCTTCACAGCCTGGCCCAGCTCGCGGGACATGCGGGCGGCGTAGGCGTCGACGACGCGGGTCGCGGGGTACTCCGGGGTGTAGGCGGCGTCGCCCTCGGCGACACCGAGGGGGGCGGTGGTCACGCGGGCGTCCCTGAGTCGCTGCGCCGCGGCGGCCAGGGCCTCGAGGCGGCCGGTGCCGCCGGGCGCGTGGACCGCGGCCGCCTCGCGGCACGCCGACTCGAGGAACAGGTCGACTGCCCGGGCGACGACGGCGGGGTCCGAGCGGTACAGGGCCGCCGGGTGCAGCCCGATCACCCCGACGCCGTTGCAGACAGGGCAGTCGTCGGCGACCAGGCCGGCGTAGCGCTTCGGGCAGGCGGGGCAGGTGCGACGGGCCATGTGTGGGGTGCTCCGAGGTGAGGATCGACCGACTGCAATCGGCTAACCCTCAGAGCCTAGCGGCGGGCAAGCCCACTTGCGGGCCTGCCCGCTTGCCGACACGCCGGCGGATGCGGGCGCGGCGTGTCGGCGGCGGCCGCTAGGCAGAGTCACCCGCGGGGTAGAACGTGACCTCGGCGCGGCCGTGGCCGCTCACCCCGCCGCTGGCCTTGACGCGGCCGGCGTCGAGCGCCTCGCAGATCCGGGCCGCGGCGTCCTGGTCGCCGTCGATGCGACTCGCGTCGCCGCACTCGGCGTAGTGGCGCAGGGCGTCGGCGATGAGGAGGAGGTCGTCGACCGACAGGGACAGGGCGGGCTGCTCGCGCAGGACGACGTCGACCTCGATGCCGTACTGCGCGGCGAGGGCCTCCACCTTCGCCAGTGTCGGGTTCGCCTCGCCGTGTTCGTAGGCGAGGAGGGTCGGGTCAGCGACGCCGAGCTCGGCCGCGAGGGCACGGCGCGACTTCGGGCCGCGGGCCGCGGTCAGCAGGGCGCCCAGGGCGCCGGCGAGCCGGGTGCTCACTCCGCCACCTGCTCGAGCGCAGCGAGCGCTTCGCCGAGGTCGACGTCGTCGGGGTCACCGGCGTCGTCGATGAGGTCGATCACCATGTCGTCCACGCGCTCCACACGCTCCGCGGGGTGCGCGGCGGGGGCCAGGGCCACCGCGGGGACGGCGGGCGCCTCAGCGGGCGCGGAAGGGGCTGGTGCTGGCGCTGGCGCTGGGGTAGGCGGGGCGAGCTCGAGGTCGCCGGCGTTGAGGCTGCCGGTGAGGTCCAGCAGGCGACGCGCGGCGTCGAGCTCGTCGATCACCTTGAGGGCGCCGGCGCGGACGTCGGTGCCGGCGGCGCGGCGGTCGGCGAGCTGGCCGGACAGTGCGGTGGCCGCGCGCTGGCGCTGGCCGGCGCGGGCGGTGAGGGCGTCGGGGGGCAGCGCGAGGTCGGTGGGCCTGCAGATTCAGAATGGTTAAAAGCTCGGCCAGGGATTCCA
>JAZQNT010000335.1:0-1815 GCA_045627505.1 Nocardioides sp. | reverse complement strand
ACGAGGACGAGAACGGGAATCCGGTCCACCAGTCGGACACGGCCTTCGTCGTCGAACCGCACACGGTTCTCTCGGCGAAAGACCTCTGTTCGCTGCCGTTCGTCGACAAGCTGATGTCCGCCGGCATTCAAGCGCGAGGTGCTCACCAACGACGGTGAGTTCAAGCTGCCGTTGACCAAGGAGGACGGCGCCGTCACCGGGCTGGGCAAGCCGCTGAAGCTGCTCACCCGCCCCGAGCGCGACGAGATCCCGATCTACATCGCCGGCCTCGGCCCGAAGTCCGTCGAGCAGGCCGCCGAGATCGCCGACGGCTGGATCCCCCACCTCTACCACCCCGAGCGGGCCCACCGGGTCTGGGGCCCGTCGCTCGCAGCGGGCGCCGCCCAGCGGCTCGACGGCCTTGCACCCCTGGAGATCCTGGCCGGCGGCCTGGTCGCCATCGGCGAGGGCGAGGAGGTCAAGCAGGCGCTCGACCTCGTGCGTCCAGTGTTCGCCCTGTACGTGGGCGGCATGGGCGCGCGCTCCAAGAACTTCTACAACGACGTGGCGGTCGCCTACGGCTACGAGCAGGAGGCCAAGGAGATCCAGGACCTCTACCTCTCGGGCAAGAAGGACGAGGCGGCGGCGGCCGTGCCGCAGGAGTGGTTGGAGGCGGCGAACTTCGTCGGCCCCGAGTCGTACGTCAAGGAGCGGATCGCGGCGTTCCGCGAGTCCGGCGTCACCAACCTCAACATCACTCCCGCCGGCCCCGACCCGGCGGCCACCATCGAGAAGATGCGCGAGCTGAGCGCCTGAGTGCCCGGGCGAGGACCTCGCCCGCACCGAACACCCCACCGCCCACCCCGGAGCCCGGAGCGTCACGCTCCGGGCTCCTCGCGTACCAGCGAGTAGCAAAAAGAGTCCCGCTCCTGCTTCCGACCGCGCACGCGATGAGTGAGACTCACCTCACATTCGCGAGCGGAGGGGAGACCGCACGATGACCGATGTGAAGCCCGAGATCCTGGTCGAGAGGGAGCGGATCAGCGCCCAGATCGGCCAGCGCAGCCTGGTGGACGCGCTGGCCGAGACGGCCCGGCAGTGGGGCGAGGAGCCCGCCTACTCCGACCGCCACCAGGTGCCCGGTGACAGTCCCGACGGCTGGCGCACGCTCACCTGGCAGCAGACCCGAGAGCGTGCCCTGGACGCCGCCGCCGGGCTGGTGGCGCTGGGCGTCGAACCGGGCGCGACGGTGGCGATCATGGCCACCAACCGGGTCGAGCACGTGCTCGCGGACATGGGGGCGGTGCACGCGGCCGCCGTGCCCCTGTCCGTCTACAACACCCTCTCCCCCGAGCAGGTCGCCTACGTGGCCGAGCACTCGGGGGCCCGGCACGTCATCGTGGAGAACGCCGATCACCTGGCCCGGTGGCGGCAGGCGATCACCGAGCACCCCGACACCATCGTGGTGGTGATCGACGAGGAGGCGCTGCCCGAGGGCGACCAGTTCCTCACCTGGGCGGAGTTCCTCTCCGCCGGGGCCGCCCTGCGCGGCACCGACCCCGCCGTGGTGGACGAGCGCGTCGCACAGGTGGACAGCAGCTCCCCCGCGACGATCCTCTACACCTCCGGGACCACCGGGAACCCCAAGGGCGTGGTGCTCACACACTTCAACGTCCTCTACGTCATTATTACCAAGATCATCGGCTTTATATCCGAATGGATATCCGCTTCCGTCAAGCTTCTCGTGATGTAAGCTTGCCCAGGAAGTTATTTCCTCAAGCCCTCCTACAGAATTCAAAAGCTTCCAGATTCCCATAGCATGGTTCTGAATCTCTT
>JAZQNT010000334.1:0-10571 GCA_045627505.1 Nocardioides sp. | reverse complement strand
AGTTCCGGATCCGTGCCGAAAAGGGATGGACGATCGCCTCGGAGCGCTACGCCTCCGAGCTGCTGGAGTACCGGTGGAGCCGGGCCCCGGAACAGGCGGGGACGCTGCGTCGATCCACCGCGGGTGGCACCAGCACGGGTGGCACCAGCACGGATGGCATCAGCACCGTGGCCTGGGAGCCGGTCGAGGGGGAGTGCAGCGCCGAGGTGGTGGTGCGTCGTCCAGCGACCCCGGACATGCCGGCGAGCGAGTACCGCGTGGTCGTCGAGGGCAGCGCGGTCACCGTGGCCGATCCTCCGGCAGGCGCGACCGTGGTGGTGGAGGTGACTCCGCTGGGTGTCGATGCTCGAGGCAGGACATCTGCCACCGTGTGGAGCACCCCGGCGTCCCCACCGGCCCCGACCCCGACCCCGACGCCGACGCCGACTGCGCCACCGACCACGCCGCCGACGTCCACACCGACCACGCCGCCGACCGTGCCACCGACGTCGGCACCGACCACGCCGACGTCGACACCGACCACGCCGCCGACGTCGACACCGAGGCGCGGGCCGGTGGTCAAGGCACCGTCGAGGGTCCAGCGACCGGTCCTGGTGAAGCGGTCCCGCGTGCGGGTGCGGATCCGCTGGAAGGACGTCTCCGGTGATCGCGGCTACGAGGTGCGCGCCCGGAGCGCCGGCGGGAAGTGGAAGGTCGTGGCCCGGACCGCCCGCGACGGGCGCCAAGTGGTACTCCGGAACCTGCGTCCCGGCCGTGCGTACCGGGTGCAGGTTCGAGCCGTGGGGCCCTCCGGCGTGCGCGGTGCCTGGTCTCCGGTCCGGGTGGTCAGAACCAGGCGTTGACCGGCAGTCGTCAGCGTGGCCGACCACGGGTGCATGCCTGCGGTCGGGGATGCGAAGATGGCCGCACCCGGTGATGACCCGCAGGGGCAGCCGGTGGCCCGAGGCACCTTTCGCATGATCATTCTCTCTCATGTATGGTTATGCATGTGAGTGAGAACAAGGTCAAGGTCGCAGTCGCCGGTGCCTCCGGGTACGCCGGGGGTGAGGTGCTCAGGCTCCTGCTCGGACACCCAGGTGTCGAGATCGGCGCACTGACCGGCGGGTCCAACGCCGGTGAGAACTTCGGACGCCTGCAGCCGCACCTGCTGCCGTTGGCTGACCGGGTGCTCGAGCCCACCACCGTCGAGGTGCTCGCCGGGCACGACGTCGTCTTCCTCGGTCTTCCGCACGGCCAGTCCGCAGCCATCGCCGAGGCGCTTCCCGAGAACGTGGTGGTCATCGACTGCGGCGCGGACTTCCGGCTCACCGACCCGGCCGTGTGGGAGAAGTTCTACGGCTCGCCCCACGCCGGTTCCTGGCCCTACGGCCTGCCCGAGCTCCCCGGCCAGCGCGCCGAGCTCGACGGCGCCTCACGCATCGCAGTGCCCGGCTGCTACCCCACGGTCAGCACCCTGACCATCGCCCCCGCGGTCGCCGCCGGGCTGGTCGAGCCCGACATCACCGTCGTCGCCGCCTCCGGTACCTCGGGCGCAGGCAAGGCCGCCAAGACCAACCTCCTCGGCTCCGAGGTGATGGGCAACGTCAGCGCCTACGGCGTGGGCGGAGTCCACCGTCACACCCCGGAGATCGCGCAGAACCTGGGCCGGGTCACCGACGGTGAGGTCACCGTCTCCTTCACCCCGCTGCTGGTCCCGATGCCCCGCGGCATCCTGGCCACCGTCTCGGCGCCCCTGAAGGGCAACGTCACCGCCGAGCAGGCCCGCGACGCCTACGTGCAGGCGTACGCCGACGAGCAGTTCGTCCACGTGCTGCCCGAGGGCGTCTGGCCCCAGACCCAGTCGGTGCTCGGATCCAACGCCGTCCACGTCCAGGTCACCGTCGACGTCGAGGCCCGCCGGCTGGTCGCGGTCGGCGTCGTCGACAACCTGGCCAAGGGCACTGCTGGTGCCGCCGTCCAGTGCATGAACATCGCGCTCGGACTGCCCGAGGCCACCGGCCTCACCACCGTGGGTCTGGCTCCCTGAGCCCGCCCCGGACCGCCGCAGGTGCACCTTCCTCCTTCGACCCCCAGACTGGACCCATGACCTACAGCATCGAGCAGTACCCCGAGCAGGTTGCCGTCGTCCGTTTCGGCCCCGGTGCGGACGTCCCCGCCTGGGCCGAGTCCTCCTCGGTCTTCCAGATCACCGCGACCGCGACCCACACCACGGTGGTCTGCGCGGCCCGCAACGTGCCCACCAAGGCGCGCCACGTCCGGTCGTTCACCGCCTTCGCGATCCGCGGTGAGCACACGCTCGAGGACGCCGGCGTCCTGGTCGCACTCATGGCACCGCTGGCCGAGGCCGGCATCTCCGTCGTCCCCGTCTCCGCCTTCGACGAGCCGTGGCTGCTCGTCCCGCAGAACGACGCGAAGCGCGCGGCCGAGGCATGGCGAAGCGAGGGGCACACCGTGGCCCCTGCGGTCCCGGCGTGACCCCGCCTCCGTCTGCTTCGAACTCCGTCTGCTGAACGACCCGCTGAAAGGCACCCCATGAGCATCACCGCCCCCGCCGGCTTCGCCGCCGCCGGCGTCCCGGCCGGACTGAAGTCCACCGGAGCCAAGGACCTCGCCCTCGTCGTGAACCAGGGCCCGCGCTTCGACAACGCCACCGTCTTCACCTCGAACCGCTGCAAGGCCAATCCGGTTCTGTGGAGCCAGGAGGTCGTCAAGGACGGCGTCGTCAAGGCTGTCGTCCTCAACTCCGGCGGCGCCAACTGCTACACGGGCGCGGAGGGCTTCCAGACCACGCACGCCGTGGCCGAGAAGGTGGCCGAGAAGCTCGGTGTCGGGGCCATCGACGTCGTGGTGTGCTCCACCGGCCTGATCGGTCTCGCCAACCCGCGGCAGAACCTCCTGGACGGCGTCGAGGCCGCGCACGCGCAGCTCTCCGGCGACGGGGGGGGCAACGCAGCCCAGGCGATCATGACCACCGACACCGTCTCCAAGCAGGCGGTCGTGGAGGGCGCTGGCTGGACGATCGGCGGCATGGCCAAGGGTGCGGGCATGCTCGCCCCCGCCCTGGCCACCATGCTCGTGGTGATCACCACCGACGCCGTGGTCGAGGCTGCCGACCTGGACACCGCCCTGCGCGCCGCGACCCGGGTCTCCTTCGACCGGCTCGACTCCGACGGTTGCCAGTCCACCAACGACACCGTCACGCTGCTCGCCTCGGGGGCCTCGGGCATCACCCCGCCGTTGGAGGACTTCACCGACGCCCTGACCCAGCTGTGCACCGACCTGGCGATGCAGCTGCTCAAGGACGCCGAGGGCGCCGACCACGAGATCGCGATCTCCGTGATCAACGCGGCCTCCGAGGACGACGCCGTCGAGGTCGGTCGTTCCGTGGCTCGCTCGAACCTGTTCAAGGCTGCGGTCTTCGGCAACGACCCCAACTGGGGCCGGGTGCTCGCCTCGGTCGGCACCACGCAGGCTGCGTTCGACCCGGCCGACCTGGACGTCGCGATGAACGGCGTGTGGGTCTGCAAGAACTCGACCCCGCACGAGGACCCGGCGACCGTGGACCTCAAGCCCCGCGACGTCAGCGTCACCATCGACCTGAAGGCCGGCGAGGCCCGGGCCACGATCTGGACCAACGACCTGACCCACGCCTACGTCCACGAGAACAGCGCCTACTCCTCATGACTGCGACCGCCATCCAGACGGAGAACGACACCGTGCACCCTGACCCGAAGAAGGCCGCCACCCTGGCCGCGGCGCTGCCGTGGCTGAAGGAGTACCACGGCAAGACGATCGTGGTGAAGTACGGCGGCAACGCCATGACGAACGATGCCCTCAAGGCAGCGTTCGCCGAGGACATCGCGTTCCTGCGCTTCGCCGGTTTCAAGCCGGTCGTCGTGCACGGCGGTGGGCCGCAGATCAACCGGATGCTCGACAAGCTCGGCATCGAGTCGGAGTTCCGGGGTGGCCTGCGCGTGACCACCCCCGAGGCGATGGACGTGGTCCGCATGGTCCTCGTCGGCCAGGTGCAGCGTGAGCTGGTCGGCCTGATCAACTCCCACGGTCCGCTGGCGGTGGGCCTCTCCGGTGAGGACGCCGGTCTGTTCACCGCGCGGGCCACCACCGCCGTCGTCGACGGTGAGGAGGTCGACCTCGGCCTGGTCGGCGAGGTCGCCCACGTGAGTCCCGAGGCGGTGCTGGACCTCGTGCAGGCCGGTCGGATCCCGGTCATCTCCTCGGTGGCACCGGACGCGGACGGACAGGTCCACAACGTCAACGCCGACACCGCCGCGGCCGCCCTGGCTGTCGCGCTGGGTGCGGAGAAGCTGCTCGTGCTCACCGACGTCGAGGGTCTGTTCCGCGACTACGGCAACTCCGACGACGTCATCCAGGAGATCGCCCCGGAGGCCCTGGCCGAGATGCTCCCGACCCTCGACGCGGGCATGGTGCCCAAGATGCGCGCCTGCTACGAGGCCGTCACCGGAGGCGTCCACCGCGCCACCGTGGTGGACGGCCGCGAGCCGCACGCGGTGCTGCTCGAGATCTTCACCGACGAAGGTGTGGGCACCCAGGTGCTGCCCGGCGTCGCCACCAAGATTCGCAACTCCTACGCGAGCGAAGGGGAGTCCAAGTGACCACGACGTCGGACCAGGACGCGGTGTCGACCACCGCCAGCTGGCAGGACCGCTACTCCGCGGCCGTCATGAACACCTTCGGCGTCCCCCAGCTGGTGCTCTCCCGGGGTGAGGGCTCCCGCGTCTGGGACGTCGAAGGTCGCGAGTTCCTCGACCTGCTCGGCGGCATCGCCGTCAACGCGCTCGGCCACGGTCACCCGGCCCTGGTGGCCGCGGTCTCGAAGCAGGTCTCCGAGCTGGCGCACGTGTCGAACTTCTTCGCCACCGAGCCGCAGGTGACGCTGGCCGCCAAGCTGGTCGAGCTCTTCGGCGCCGACGCCCGGGTCTTCTTCTCCAACTCCGGCACCGAGGCCAACGAGGCCGCCCTCAAGGTGACCCGCCGCACCGGTCGCACCAAGATCGTGGCGATGGAGCACGCCTTCCACGGCCGCACCCTGGGTGCGCTCGCGCTGACCGCGAAGGAGGCCTACCGGGCTCCCTTCGCGCCGCTGCCCGGTGAGGTCGTCTGGGTGCCCTTCGGCGACGTGGAGGCGCTCGCCGCCGCTGTGGACGAGCAGACCGCCGCCGTGGTGCTCGAGCCCGTCCAGGGCGAGGCCGGCGTCAACCTGGCCCCGCGGGACTACCTGCTCAAGGTGCGGGAGATCACCAGCGCCGCCGGCGCCCTGATGTGGCTCGACGAGATCCAGACGGGCATCGGCCGGACCGGCTCGTGGTTCGCCTTCCAGAACGCCGACCTGTTCGACGGCGCTGCCGAGGGTGTCGTGGTCCCCGACCTCGTCACCCTGGCCAAGGGTCTCGGCGGCGGGGTGCCGATCGGCGCCACCATCGCCGCGGGCGCCGCGGCGACCCTGCTCGTCCCGGGCAACCACGGCACCACGTTCGGTGGCAACCCGTTGGCCACCGCCGCCGCGCTGGCCGTGATCGGGACCATCGAGGAGGAGGGACTCCTCGCGCACGTCAAGGAGATCTCCGCCGTGCTCCGTGACGGCCTGGTCGCCGACTCCCGGGTCACCGAGGTCCGGGCGCCCGGTCTCCTCATCGGGCTCGACCTCGCGCAGGGGATCGACTCGAGCAAGGTGCTGCAGGCCGCCCTGGCCGCGGGGTTCATCATCAACGCGCCCACCCCGTCCCGGATCCGTCTCGCCCCGCCCCTGGTCCTGACCCGCGCCGAGGCGGAGCAGTTCATCGCCGCCTGGCCCGCCATCCTCGACGAAGCAGGAGCCTGAACCATGACGCGCCACTTCCTGGCGGACGACGACCTGACCCCGGCCGAGCAGGCCGGGGTCCTGGACCTCGCCGCGAAGCTGAAGGCGGACCCCTACGGCCACAAGCCGCTGGACGGTCCGGTCACGGTCGCGATGATCTTCGACAAGCCGACCCTGCGCACCCAGACCTCCTTCGGGGCCGGGATCGCCGAGCTCGGTGGGCACGCGATGCTCGTCGACGGCGCCATGGCCGGTATCGGTCAGCGGGAGTCGGTCGCCGACGTCGCCCGCGTCCTGGGACGTCAGGCCGGCCAGATCGTCTGGCGCACCTACGCCCAGTCGGCGATCGAGCAGATGGCCGAGTACTCCGGCGTCCCGGTGATCAACGCCCTCACCGACGACTTCCACCCCTGCCAGCTGCTCGCCGACCTGCTCACCATCCGGGAGCACAAGGGCGACCTCCAGGGGCTCCGCGTGGTCTTCCTGGGCGACGCCGCGTGCAACATGGGCAACTCGTGGGCCCTGGCCGGTGCCACCGCCGGGATGCACGTGGTGCTCTCCGGGCCCGAGGGCTACCAGCCGAGTGACGAGATGGTGCAGCGCGCCACGGCGATCGCCGCGACCACCGGCGGCTCGGTCACCATCGAGGGGGACCCGGTCGTCGCCGTCACCGGCGCGGACGTGGTCATCACCGACACCTGGATCTCCATGGGCAAGGAGGCCGAGGCGGCTGCCCGCCTGGCCGAGCTCGCCCCGTACCAGCTCAACGCCGACCTCCTCGCCCACGCGGCCGAGGGCGCGATCGTGATGCACTGCCTGCCCGCCTACCGGGGCAAGGAGATCACCGCGGACGTGCTGGACGGCCCCTCGAGCGTCATCTGGGACGAGGCGGAGAACCGCCGGCACGCCCAGAAGGCGGTCATGAGTTGGTTGCAGGCACGACGATGACCGCAGTCCGCCCGCTCACGAAGGGTGCGCGTCACCAGCGCATCGTCGAACTGGTGACGCAGCACGAGGTGCGTTCCCAGGGTGAGTTGGCGGCGCTCCTGGCCGACCAGGGCATCGCCGTCACCCAGGCCACGCTGAGCCGTGACCTGGTGGACCTCGACGCAGTGAAGGTGAGGGGCACCAGCGGAGCCCTCGTCTACGCGGTTCCGGGGGAGGGCGGTGACCGCTCCGCCTCGGCCCCGCGCGAGTCTGCCGGTGCCATGGAGCGTCTCCAGCGCCTCCTTGGCGAGCTCCTGGTGAGCGCTGACGGGAGCGCCAACATGGTGGTCCTCCGGACGCCTCCGGGGGCCGCCCAGTTCCTCGCCAGCGCGCTCGACAAGGCCGAGCTCCACGGCGTGCTCGGCACCATCGCCGGCGATGACACCGTGCTCGTCATCTCCCGTGACCCGAACGGGGGAGCGGGGCTGGTCCAGCGCTTCCTCGATCTCGCAACTCCCCATCGGATCCCCGGTTCGCCAGCGACGGACCGGACACAGCAGACTTCTACCCACGCCCACCCCAGCAGCACAGCAAAGGACGACCAGTGAGCAAGGTCCTCACCTCCCTCCCCGTCGGCGAGCGCGTCGGCATCGCCTTCTCCGGCGGCCTCGACACCTCCGTCGCCGTGGCGTGGATGCGCCACAACGGCGCCATCCCGTGCACCTACACCGCCGACATCGGGCAGCCCGACGAACCGGACATCTCCGGAGTCCCGGACCGCGCCAAGCTCTACGGTGCCGAGATCGCCCGTGCGGTGGACATCAAGCCGCAGCTGGTCGAGGAGGGCCTGGCCGCCATCGCCTGCGGCGCCTTCCACATCCGCTCCGGCGGTCGCTCGTACTTCAACACCACGCCCCTGGGCCGCGCCGTGACCGGCACCCAGCTGGTGCGCGCCATGATGGAGGACGGCGTCAACATCTGGGGCGACGGCTCCACCTACAAGGGCAACGACATCGAGCGGTTCTACCGCTACGGCCTGATGGCCAACCCGTCCCTGCAGATCTACAAGCCGTGGCTCGACAACGACTTCGTCACCGAGCTCGGCGGTCGCTCCGAGATGAGCCAGTTCCTGCTCGAGCACAAGCTGCCGTACCGCGACTCCGTGGAGAAGGCCTACTCGACCGACGCCAACATCTGGGGTGCCACCCACGAGGCGAAGACCCTGGAGCACCTGAACGTCTCCCTGGAGACCGTCGAGCCGATCATGGGCGTCAAGTTCTGGGACCCGTCGGTCGTCATCGAGACCGAGGACGTGACCGTCCGCTTCGAGGCCGGTCGTCCGGTCGCGATCAACGGCCAGCGCTTCGACGACCCGGTCGAGCTCGTCCTCGAGGCCAACCGCATCGGTGGCCGCCACGGCCTCGGCATGAGCGACCAGATCGAGAACCGGATCATCGAGGCCAAGTCGCGTGGCATCTACGAGGCGCCCGGCATGGCGCTGCTCTTCATCGCCTACGAGCGCCTGGTCAACGCGATCCACAACGAGGACACGGTCGCCCAGTACCACAACGAGGGCCGCAAGCTCGGCCGTCTGCTCTACGAGGGCCGTTGGCTCGACCCGCAGGCCCTGATGATTCGTGAGTCGATCCAGCGTTGGATCGCCTCCCTGGTCACCGGCGAGGTCACCATCCGTCTGCGTCGCGGTGAGGACTACACGATCCTCTCCACCGCCGGCGAGAACTTCTCCTACCACCCGGAGAAGCTCTCGATGGAGCGCACCGAGAACGCCGCCTTCGGTCCGGTCGACCGCATCGGCCAGCTCACGATGCGCAACCTCGACATCGCCGACTCGCGCGCCAAGCTGGAGGCCTACGCCAACCAGCCGCTCGACCAGGGCCAGGTCCTCGTCGAGCACGGCACCCTGTTCGGTGAGCTCCCGGCCGGTGGCGCCGAGGTCATCTCGGCCAACGCGGACGTGGAGTCCGAGTCCGACGTCGAGAACGCCGGTGACGCCGCCGCCATGGAGTTCGGCGCCGACTGAGTCCACCTTGCTCCCACGGGCGGCGTCCTTCCCACGAGGGACGGACGCCGCCCGTTCGGCATCACCAGCAACACCTGAAGCACCCAGACACACGCACCAGCAGGGGACGTCCCTGTGCACACCCGAGGAGAACCGATGAGCGCGAACGACGGAACCACCAACGAGGGCAAGCTCTGGGGTGCCCGATTCGCCGGTGGCCCGTCGCCCGACCTCGAGGCGCTCTCGCGCTCGACCCACTTCGACTGGCGCCTGACGCCCTACGACCTGGCGGGTTCGCGCGCCCACGCGAACGCGCTGCACCGCGCCGGTCTCCTCTCCGACGCCGACCACGCCGAGCTGCTCCGCGGCATCCAGGTGCTGGGGGAGCGCTACGCGGCCGGCGAGCTCCGTCCGTCGGTGCAGGACGAGGACGTCCACGGCGCACTGGAGCGCCTGCTCATCGAGGAGGTCGGCCCCGAGGTGGGCGGTCGCCTGCGTGCGGGTCGCTCGCGCAACGACCAGGTGGCCACCCTGTTCAAGATGTTCCTGCGTGACCACGGCCGGGTGATCACCTCCCAGGTGCTCGACCTGGTCGACGCGCTGAGTGAGCAGGCTGCCGCCAACGCGACCGCGATCATGCCGGGGCGCACGCACCTGCAGCACGCCCAGCCGGTGCTGCTCGCCCACCACCTGCTGGCCCACGTCTGGCCCCTGCTCCGCGACGTGTCCCGCCTGGCCGACTGGGACGCCCGCGTCGCGGCTGACTCGCCGTACGGCTCCGGGGCGCTGGCGGGCTCCACCCTCGGCCTGGACCCGGTGGGGGTGGCCACCGAGCTCGGCTTCACCGGCTCCACCGCCAACTCCATCGACGGCACCGCTGCGCGTGACTTCGTCGCCGAGTTCGGTTTCGTGACGGCGATGATCGGTGTCGACGTCTCGCGCCTGGCGGAGGAGGTCATCCTCTGGTCGACGAAGGAGTTCGACTTCGTCACGCTGCACGACTCGTGGTCGACCGGGTCGAGCATCATGCCGCAGAAGAAGAACCCGGACATCGCTGAGCTGGCTCGGGGCAAGGCTGGTCGCCTCATCGGCAACCTCTCGGGCCTGCTGGCCACGCTCAAGGCTCTTCCGCTCGCCTACAACCGCGACCTGCAGGAGGACAAGGAGCCGGTGTTCGACTCCGTCGACACGCTGGAGGTGCTGCTGCCCGCCTTCACCGGGATGGTGGCCACCCTGTCCTTCAACACCGCACGCATGGCCGAGCTGGCCCCGCAGGGCTTCTCGCTGGCCACGGACATTGCGGAGTGGCTGGTGCGCCAGGGGACTCCGTTCCGGATCGCGCACGAGGTCGCCGGCTCCTGCGTCCGGGTCTGCGAGGAGAACGGCATCGAGCTCCACGAGCTCACCGACGCGCAGTTCCACGAGATCGCTCCCGAGCTGACCCCCGCCGTGCGTGAGGTGCTCACCGTGCAGGGCTCGGTGGAGGCGCGTACCGGTCGCGGCGGTACTGCTCCCGCTCGGGTGATGGAGCAGCTCGACGAGGTGCGGTCCCGGGTGGCGACGCTCCGCAGCTCGCTCGCCTGACGCTGCAGCAACCAGAACCAGAACCAGAACCGGAACCCCATGGCCCCACGGCCGTGGGGTTCCGGCGTTCCTGTGCTCTCCCGGGGCTGTCCGCCCGGGGTGAGGGCTGGGCTGAGGGCATATCACGCGAGCGCTCCTCGCGGAGCCGGCGATCACGGACATCTGCGGCATGCTCGTGGACGGACGCCAGAGCGGATGGCC
>JAZQNT010000333.1:0-5157 GCA_045627505.1 Nocardioides sp. | reverse complement strand
AGTTTGCCGGTTGCTGTAATTGGTGCAGGTCCAATTGGCTTAGCAACAGCAGCACATCTACAGGCAAGAAATTTACCATTCTTCGTGTTAGAGGCAGGCAATTTAGCAGAAAACGTTCGTTCTTGGTCACATGTAACGTTGTTTTCTCCATGGCAATATAACATCGATCTGGCGGCAAAAGTATTATTAGAAAAAGTAGGGTGGGTCGCTCCAGCAGATGAAGTAATTCCTACAGGTAAAGAACTCATCGAATATTATTTAGAGCCACTTGCAGCTATTTTTAAAGAAAAAATTTATTCAAATCATAGAGTAATAGCGATGACAAGAGAAGAAACAGACCGTATGAAAAGCACAAATCGTGCAAACAGCCCATTTCAACTTTATGTAGAAACAACTCATGGTATAAAAGTGATGAAAGCAGGGGCAATTATCGATGCAACAGGTACTTGGGGAAATCCCAACCCTGTTCTTAGTAACGGTCTATGGTTGAAGTCAGAGCGAGATTTAGGTGATTTCATCGATTATCACATTCCTAATGGTGCGCCGAGCGAGATCTCACGGACCTCCCCCAGGGAGGCGGCGTGGTCGATCACCCGCTGATCGATCCCCTCGTACCGGCCGCAGGCGAAGACCAGGTGCTCGTGGCCGGAGAGCTCACGGGCGAGGGCCTGGGTGAACGGGGCCCCGCTCGGGGTGGTGAAGATGATGGTGGGACGCACCTGCTCCGCCTCAGCCGAGGCGGTGGTCGCGTCCTCGATGATGGCGTCCAGGGCCTGTCCCCACGGTTCGGGCTTCATCACCATGCCCGCCCCGCCTCCGTAGGGCGTGTCGTCCACGGTGCGGTGGCGGTCGGTGGTCCAGTCCCGCAGGTCGTGCACGCGGATGTCGAGCAGGCCCTTGGCCCGGGCCTTGCCGGGCAGGGACAGCTCGAGCGGAGCGAGGTAGTCGGGGAAGATCGAGACGACGTCGATGCGCACGTGCGACCTCAGCCCTGCTGCTCGCTGTCGGCCTGCTCAGCGTCGGCCTGCTCATCGTCGACCTGCTCATCGTCGGCCGGGAAGGGCGCGACGAGCCCGGGACGGTCGGCGACCACCACGAAGCCGTCGGCCAGCGAGACCTCGGGAACCAGGGCGGTGACGAAGGGCACCAGCGCAGGGCGGCCGTCGGCGGCCTTCACCATCAGCAGGTCCTGGGCGGTCCCGGTCTGCAGTCCGGTGACCGTGCCGATCGCCTCGCCGTCGAGGTTGCGCACCTCGAGACCCACGAGCTGGTGCTCGTAGAAGGCGTCCGGGTCCTCGGGAGTGTCCTCGGGCGAGACGTCGACGACCAGCAGGGTGCCGCGGGCCTCCTCGGCGCCCGTGCGGTCCGCGAACTCCTCGAACCCGAGCAGCAGCACGCCCTGGTGCCAGCGCTTGCTGCGCACGGTCAGGGAGCTCCACTTCGCACGGGCCCCCTTGGCAGGCTTGACGGCGAGTTCCGCGCCCACGCCGAACCGGGCGTCGGGTTCGTCGGTGCGCACCTCGACGGTCACCTCACCCCGGATTCCATGGGGCTTGCCGACACGTCCGACGACCAGTTCGATGCTGCTCACGTCCCTGATCCTAGGCGGAGCGCCCCCGGCTCCGGACATCGCCGGCACGCAGGCCCACGCGCGCGTAAACGGCAGGAAATGCGCGACGGGCGCCATCCCCGAAGGGATGACGCCCGTGGCGTGTGGACAGGTGCGCCCGAGCAGCAGGCTCAGCGTCGGCGGTCGACGTCGACGAAGTCGATCCGCGCGCCACCACGGCCGGCGAGGGCCGAGACGACGGTGCGGAAGGAAGTCGCCGTACGACCGTTGCGTCCGATCACCTTGCCGAGGTCGTCGGGGTGAACCCGGACCTCGAGGATCGAACCGCGACGGAGCTGCTTGTCCTTGACGGACACGTCGTCGGGGTGGTCAACCACTCCACGAACGAGGTGCTCGAGCGCTTCAGCCAGCATGATCAGGCGTCCTCGGCGGGAGCCTCGACGGCCTCGGCCTCGGCGGCGGGGGCCTCCTCAGCGGGGGCCTCCTCCTTCTTGGCCTTCTTCTTGGTCACCGCGGCGCCCTTGGGCTCGTTGGCGGCCTCCTTGAGGGCCTCGTTGAAGATCTCGAGCTTGTCGCGCTTGGGAGCGGCGACCTTGAGGGTGCCCTCGGTGCCCGGGAGACCCTTGAAGGTCTGCCAGTCGCCGGTGATCTTCAGGATGGCCTCGACGGCCTCGGTCGGCTGGGCGCCGACACCGAGCCAGTACTGGGCACGGTCACCCGTGACCTGAATGAAGGAGGGGTCCTCCTTCGGGTGGTACTTGCCGATCTCCTCGATCACGCGACCGTCGCGCTTCTTGCGGGAGTCGACGACGACGATGCGGTACTGGGGAACGCGGATCTTGCCCAGACGCTTCAGGCGAATCTTGACGGCCACTTTTGTGGTGTCTCCTCGAAAGTTGTTGGTGGTGAGCGACCATCAGCCAGGTGGGGACCGGGGTCAGGTCACTCGATGGGCTCTGTCCGCCCGGGTGAGAGAGGGTCCCGACGGACAGGACACAGAGAACAAGTGTGCCAGACGACGACGCGTCCCACCAATCCGGTCCGCCCTGCACCCGTACTGCACCCGCCCTGCACCCGCCCTGCACCCCCGGCCTCAGGCCACGACCCGCCCCCGCAGCACGACCCGCGTGGGCCGGCGGAGCACCGACAGGTCGGCCAGCGGATCTGCGTCGTAGACCACGAAGTCGGCGGACGCCCCCTCGACGAGCCCCTCGAAGCCCAGCCACTCGCGGGCCCGCCAAGAGGCTGCCCCGAGGGCGTCGAACGCACTCATGCCGAGCGCGTGCAGCGCCAGCACCTCCCCCGCCAGGTTGCCGTGCCGGGCGACGCCTCCGGAGTCCGAGCCCGCGTACATCGGTACGCCGGCCTCGTGGGCGCTCATCAGCGTGGCCGGCATCCGGGCGTACAGGTCCTCCATCCGCGCCGCGTAGGCCGGAAACTTCTCCCGCGCCCGGGCAGCGTGCACCGGAAACTTGTCGAGCTGCATCACCGTGGGCACCAGCGCGGTGCCCCGAGCCACCATCAGCTCGACCAGGTCCTCGGAGAGACCGGTCCCGTGCTCGATGCAGTCGATGCCGGCGGCGAGCAGGCCGGGCAGCACGTCCGGCCCGAAGCAGTGCGCGGTGACCTTGGCACCCTCGGCGTGCGCGGCGGCGATCGCGGCCGCGAAGTCGTCCGCGGCGAACGAGGGCGTGAGGTCCCCCTTCTCCCGCGAGATCCAGTCGCCGACGAGCTTCACCCAGCCGTCCCCGCGCCGGGCCTGGGTGGTCACGGCCTGCACCAGCCCGTGGGGCTCCACCTCGTCGGCGTAGGTGCGGATGTAGCGACGGGTCCTGGCCACGTGCCGGCCGGCGCGCAGGAGCCGAGGCAGGTCCTCGCGCGTGTGCACCCAAGCGGTGTCCGAGGCCGAGCCGCAGTCACGGATCAGCAACGTCCCGGCGTCGCGGTCCGTCAGGGCCTGGGCCTCGGTCTCCTCGACGCCGACAGCACCGTGCTCCTCCATGCCCAGGTGGCAGTGGGCGTCGACCAGTCCGGGGACGATCCAGCCGTCCGCCACCCGTTCTGCCCCCACGTGCGGCTCGAAGGTCACGCGCCCGTCGACGACGTACACCGTGGCCACCTCGCCGTCAGGAAGCAGCGGCCCGGTGAACTTCAGGACGGTCATGGGCGGCGAGCCTAGCGGCGAGGGGCTAACCTCAGCCCGTGAGTCTCTCTGAACGTACGCGCCACAACCTCGGCCTCTTCGTGCGGTTCGGGCTCGTGGGCGCGTCCGGTGTCGTGGTGAACCTCCTGGTCCTGGTCCTGCTGAAGCGCCTGGGTCCCGACCCGCACGACGTCCTCGCCGGCATCTGGCTCACCGACTTCAGCGTGCGCTGGTACCACGTCTTCTCCACCGTGGCCTTCGTGGTGGCATGCCTGTGGAACTTCCAGCTGAACCGCACCTGGACGTTCAACAGCACCGGACATGCGCGGTGGTGGGCGGAGTTCCGTCCGTTCTTCTCCGTCGGCCTGCTCGCGCAGATGGTGGGGCTGGGCCTTCTGACCCTGCTCATGCACCCGCACTCCCCCGTGGCGCTGCCGACCAGCGTCCTGGACGACTCCTCCGGCTTCCGCACCCGGCTCTACTGGGGCCAGCTCCTCGTCATCTGCGCGACCACCCCGCTGTCGTTCGTGCTGCACAAGGTGTGGACCTTCTCGGCGGTCCGTGGACACCGTCCTGCCGCGCAGCCCGAGGACACCTCCAGCCGGGAGGAGGAAAGGGACGCGCTCGCGCTCTGACGCACTGCGGACGCCAGGACGCGGACAGGTTCCTGCCGGTCAGGCGAGCGTCACAGGTGCGACAGCAGCCACGACGGACTCATCGCCATCGCACCGATGCCCTGGACCCGGGCGCGCAGGAAGTTGTCGGCGGTGATGACCGTGACCCGAGCACCGCGCTCGACCGCTTCCCTGGTCTGACGCTCGATCTCCGAGTCGCCGTCCTTGGGAGCGTGCACGGTGCGCACGTGCTGGTCACGGCCGGCCTTCACGCCCCCCTTGGCCCCGCCCTCCAGGACGAGGACGATCTCGTCGAAGGGGGTGTCGCCCACGAGCAGTTCCTCGTGCAGACGTCGGGCAGCACCGGCGCGGTCCTTCCACCACCCGTCGGCTCGGGTGCCGACCACGTTGGCGGCGTCGACGACGAGAACGGTTCCGGGGCGCACGGCGCAAGGATATCGCTGCCGTCTCGCTGCACCGAACATCCCCGGAATGGCAGATGGTCAGCGACCGGCGCGGGGTGCCACGGTCAGAGACAGCCCGCCTCACCGGACGGGCGCGCCCTCCCGCTCGGCTCGAGGACGAGGGCTCCTGACTCGGAAGGATCAGCATGCGTCCGCACACGTCCCCCTTCATCGTCGGCGCCAGCCTCGCACTCGTGGCGGTGAGCACTCTCGGCGTCCCGGCCGTGGCCCACCAGCAGCCACGACCCGCGCCGCCGTCATCCTCCCCGACCGGGAAGCCCCGCCCCCCCGCCCCACCCCCCCCCCCCCCCCCCCCCCCCCCCCCCCCCCCCCCCCCCCCCCCCCCCCCCCCCCCCCCCCCCCCCC
>JAZQNT010000332.1:0-5139 GCA_045627505.1 Nocardioides sp. | reverse complement strand
CCACAATTTTTTCCTCACATATATTTTTTTTTTATAACCGGGGTAGGTTACACATGTCACGAATAATCCTTTGACATTGTTTTTTATTTTTTTTCAACTTATAAATTTTTTTTATAACTAGAATGTCCAAGCTAGCTTACGTGCACCATGACTATTATTTTATACATAGCCAAAGGAGATCACAATTTCAAACAGTAATAAACAGTGATTTGAAATGTGGTTTTCGTTTTTCATTACTATTTAAAAAAATTGATTGAACTATGATTCTGGTGAGATATGACAAGAGTGTTTGGTAATGCGTTTGAAAATCGCTTTTGAACAAATTTTAAATTTTTTCAATTTTAAATTAAAAAAAGTGTTTCTACATGATTTTGATGTGCTAATGTCAAAAATAATTTTTAAAAAATTAAAAAAAATTACAACATGTTAAAAATCAATTATTTTTCTACATATAAAAAAGCCTAGCGCAACGCGCGGGCAAATCAGCTCGTAACTTCTATTCTTGATTAAGTCAAGTTAGCATTATATTATTTCGTAAGTCGTGCGCGACCGCCAGTAGCCGCAACTCACGCCGCAGGTTGGCGTACTGGGTCAGCGCCGAGCGCAGGAGTGCGGTGTCGACGTCGAGCAACTGCACCTCGACGGAGTCGGGGAGCGGCTCCCATGCCTGCTCCGCGTCCTCCTCCAGCACCCCGGGGGTGGGCATCGCGTGCACGTCCGGAGAGGGCTCGAACCAGACGATCTTTCCCTGGTCCTCGATGGCGGCGCCCCAGGCGGACGCGGCCATCGCCACCAGTGAGAGCCCCCGGCCGTAGGTCTCCAGGTCGACCGGGTCGGGATCCAGGTCGGGCAGGGTGACGGAGGGAGCGTGCGGGGAGGAGTCGAAGACCTCGATCCGCGGGTGCGCCGAGGTGCCCCGGACCCGGACGTTCACCGGGGCCTCGCCGTGCAGGATCGCGTTGGTCACCAGCTCGGAGACGCCCAGCTCGGCGCAGTCCACCAGGTCGCTGCGACCCAGGTCGAGGCACACGGCACTCACCCAGCGGCGCGCGGTCGACACTGCGCTGGGAGATGCATTCAGCGCGATCGCTTCCCGGTTCAGCGGCACGTGCAGTCCTTGGTGGTGGATGGTGGCACCTAGCATGACGCACATACCCCGCGCACACGGTGCGAAAACCGCCGACGTGCACATTTGTCAGGCACTTTTGCCCGGTGTCAGCCCTCCCCACCTGAGGCGTACCGTGGTGTGATTCACAAGACTGCACCCCCTGGTTGGTGCTCGTGACGGGTACGCGCAAGACTGGGAACTCGGAGCCCCAGAGCTCTCCGATCTGTTGGAGGAAGGCAGCACCCACATGGCAGGCCAGAGCGAGACCGCCCCGCAACCTCACCGCGTCGTCGTCATCGGATCCGGCTTCGGTGGGCTCTTCACCACCAAGGCCCTGCGTCGGGACGACGTCGAGGTCACGGTGGTCGCGAAGACCACCCACCACCTCTTCCAGCCGCTGCTCTACCAAGTGGCCACCGGCATCCTCTCCGAGGGTTCGATCGCCCCGCCGACCCGCGAGGTCCTGGCCAAGCAGAAGAACGCGCGCGTCATCCTCGGTGAGGTCACCGAGATCGACCTGGAGAAGAAGCAGGTCGTGTCGCACGTCCTGGGCCGCCCCACCGTGAGTGAGTACGACTCCCTGGTCGTCGCCGCCGGTGCCAGCCAGTCCTACTTCGGCAACGACCACTTCGCCGAGCACGCCCCGGGCATGAAGTCGATCGACGACGCCCTCGAGTTGCGCGGCCGCATCTTCGGCGCCTTCGAGCTGGCCGAGATCGGCGCTGGCCGTGGCGACAACGTCGACCACCTGCTCACCTTCGTCGTCGTGGGTGCCGGGCCGACCGGTGTGGAGATGGCGGGCCAGATCGCCGAGCTCGCGCACCGCACGCTGCGCCACGACTTCCGCAACATCAACCCCAACGACGCCCGGGTGATCCTGGTCGACGCCGCTCCCCAGGTGCTCCCGCCGTTCGGCGCCAAGCTCGGCGACAACGCGAAGAAGGAGCTGGAGAAGGCTGGCGTCGAGGTCATGCTCGGTGCGATGGTCACCGACCTCGACGAGCGCGGCCTGACCGTGAAGTTCAAGGACGGCACGGAGCAGCGGATCGACTCCGTGGCGAAGATCTGGGCCGCCGGGGTCCAGGCGTCGTCGCTCACGAAGACGCTCGCCGAGCAGAGCGGTGCCTCGCTGGACCGCGCAGGGCGCATCGGCGTCAACCCCGACCTGACCCTGCCCGGTCACCCCGAGGTCTTCGTGGTGGGCGACATGATCGCCCTCAACAACCTCCCCGGCGTCGCGCAGGTCGCGATCCAGGGTGGCCGGTACGCGGCCAAGACGATCACCGGACGGCTGGAGGGCAAGGCCCCGCTGGAGCCGTTCAAGTACTTCGACAAGGGCTCGATGGCCATCATCAGCCGCTTCAACGCGGTCGTGATGATGGGCAAGCTCCGCCTGACCGGCTTCATTGCCTGGCTCGCCTGGCTCTTCCTGCACCTGCTCTACATCACCGGCTTCAAGGGTCGGCTGACGGCGCTGCTGCACTGGGCGATCTCGTTCCTGGGCCGCGGACGCTCTGAGCGCACCACCACCGTCCAGCAGATCTTCGCCCGCCAGGCGTTGGAACGGCTGGAGAAGGGCGCGGCAGACCTGGTCTCGCGTCCCGGCGCCTACGACGCCGAGCGGGTGGCGATGGAGGCGGCCGAGGCTGCTCGTCGCCACGAGCTGGAGGCCTGGGCCGTCGAAGAGGCGCGCCTGAGCGACGCCAACGAGCGTGGCCGGTCCGCCAGCTGACCCAGCAGTGCTGACCTACGCAGCACACTGACGTGACGCAACAGCCCCCCGCGCCGATGGCATGGGGGGCTGTTGCCATGCCGGCCGCGGGGTGACCCAGCGGCAGGGCGTGACTCAGACGCTGGTCGCGTCGTGCTGGCGCGCCTCGGCGATCTCCTCGGCCGACTTCTCCCGCAGCCAGCGCGGGAGGATGAACAGGCCGGTGCCCTCGGCGGTGACGGTGCCGTCCAGGGTGGAGACGGTGCCCTTGGTCCAGGTCTTGAAGCCGTCGACGCGGTCGAGCCATGCCTCGATCCGCAGCGGGGTGTTGAGCTTGGTGGGGAACTTGTAGTCGACGCTCAGGTTGGCGGTCAGGCCCGGCTTCTTCAGGTGGGCCGAGAGCTCGCCGAGCACCTGGTCGAGGAACATCGCGATCGCGCCACCGTGCATGTGTCCGGGCGGTCCCTCAAAGAGGGCGCCGGGGGTGAACTCGGCCCAGATGCGCTCGGGCTCGTAGACGAACTTGAGCGGGAGCGCGACCGGGTTGCGCAGGCCCACCACGGTGTTGCCCCAGGAGCCGACCAGGCCGCCCTGGCTGCAGGACTCGCCGTGCGTCCCGGGGATCTGGTCGGCGGTGAGGCGCGCGGTGATCGCGCGGATCTCGGCCTCGGCGCGGGCGATCTCCTCGGCGTCGGCGTTGGAGCGCAGGGTGGCGTCGGCCAGCTCGCGCACGCTGTGCGTGAAGGAGTCGTAGAGCTCGGTGGGGACGCCTGCGGTGTGGCCCTGGGGGAGGGGCGCGTCGAGGGTGCCGTCGGGGGTGGAGGACATGGCGGCGATTCTAGGTCGCGGGCTCCGGCAGCCGACGGGGGAGAGGGCAACGTCACACCGCCCCGGAGTGGTGCGCTCGTCGGATGGAACGGGGATGCAGCGCGGACGACGGGCGTCGGTGATCCTTGACCTGCGCCGATGCCGGCCGGCGCGAACCGCGGCCGGCGGTCTGGCGCGAACAGCCGAATCGTGTAAGTCTAGTGATAAGGTTGTTTTTAACATTCGTAAACCTTCCGGAGGGCGGACAGCGTGAACCACGGGCTGAACCAGGTGAAGCGCCCCAAGGTGGTCGTGGTCGGCGCCGGCGCGTCCGGGACGCTCACCGCCATCCACCTGCTCCGCACCGCCGGACGTCGGTCGACCGGACTCGACATCGTCATGCTGGACCCGGTGGACCGCTGGGGCCGCGGCACCGCCTTCGGCACCCCCGACACCGAGCACCTGCTCAACGTCACCGCGGCCGGCATGAGCGCCCTGCCGGAGGACCCCCGTCACTTCGTCGGGTGGCTCAACCGCGAGTCGGCCACCGCCGTCGACCCCAACTCCTTCCAGCCGCGTCGCAGCTTCGCGCTCTACCTCGACGACACCCTGGCCGACGCCCGTGCCGCTGCGCCGCTGGCCGCCCTGCACCACGTCCGCGCCACCGCCACCGCCCTGCGCCGCACCGCGCACGGGATGAGCGTGCTCACCGACGACGGTCGGGAGCTGCAGGCCGACGCGGTGGTGGTCGGCACCGGGCTGCCGCAGGTGGGACACGACTGGGCGCCCCAGGACCTGCGCGACTCCCCGTTCTTCATCCCCGACCCGTGGAGCCCCGGGGCGCTCGACGTGGTGCGCCGCGACAAGGTGGGCCCCGCCGACGTGCTGGTCGTCGGCACCGGCCTGACGATGGTCGACGTGGTCTGGAGCCTGACCGGCAAGGACGCCCGCGAGGGGCGCACGCTGCTGGCCGTCTCCCGCTCCGGACGGCTGCCGAAGGCGCACCTGACGGTGCCCAAGCTGGCCGCGATCCCGGAGGTCTCCGGCTGGGGCGACAGCCTGGAGGGCATCCGCTCCGCCGCGCTGGCCCACATCGCCGGGGTCAAGGAGGCCACCGGCGACTGGCGCCCGGCCGTGGACGGCCTGCGCTTCCAGGTGGCGACCCTGTGGGAGCGCCTGGACGACGACGACCGGATGCGCTTCGTCCGGGAGTTCTCCGGTGAGTGGAACGTGGTGCGGCACAAGATGGCGCCGACCTCGGCGCTGTTGCTCGAGGACCTCACCTCCCGTGGGGTGCTGCGCACCGCGGCCGCGACCGTCGTCGGGGTGGAGCCACTCTCCCGCGGTGGCCTGCGGGTCACCCTGAGCGACGGCAGCACGCACGACGTCGGCTGGGTGGTCAACTGCACCGGCCCGCAGTCCGACATCCGGCTGCTCGGCAACCCGCTGCTCGACGACCTGCTGCGCGAGCGCGCCGGCGCGCCGCTGGCCCCCGTCGCCACCCGCGGGGTAA
>JAZQNT010000331.1:0-5126 GCA_045627505.1 Nocardioides sp. | reverse complement strand
GAGGCCCGTGAGTCCCGCCCCGAGGGCGGCGCTCCGCGTCCGGGTGGTTCGGCCCGCAAGTCCCCGGCCCCGCGCCCGGTGGGCAAGCCCGGAGCTCCGCGCCCCGGCAACAACCCGTTCGCCCCCAGCCAGGGCATGGGACGTCGTCCCGCGCCGCAGGCCGGTGGCGCCGGTGGCGCCGGTGGCGACGAGAACCGTCCGCCGCGTCCCCCCGCTGCCCGCGGTGAGGGTGGCGCTCCGCGTCCCGGTGGCGCTCTGCGTCCCGGCGGCATGCCGCGCCCCAACCCGGCGATGATGCCGAAGTCCCCGGCCGCCTTCGGGCGTGGTCCCGGTGGCACCCCGGCGCGTGCCGGTGGTCCGGGTCGCCCCGGTGGCGGTGCTGGTCGTCCGGGTGCTGGTGGCGGCGCTGGCCGTCCCGGCTTCGGTGGCGGCCCCGCCCGTCCCGGTGGCGGTGGCAACCGTCCCGGTCAGCGTGGCCAGACCCAGGGTGCCTTCGGTCGCCCCGGTGGTCCGTCGCGTCGCGGTCGCAAGTCGAAGCGTGCTCGTCGTCAGGAGTTCGAGGCCATGCAGGCCCCGACCATCGGCGGCGTGCGCGTCCGCAAGGGCGACGGCGAGACCATCCGTCTCGCCCGTGGTTCCTCGCTGACCGACTTCGCGGAGAAGATCAACGTCGACCCCGCTGCCCTGGTGCAGATGCTCTTCTCGCTCGGCGAGATGGTGACCGCCACCCAGTCCGTGGGTGACGAGACCCTCGAGCTGATCGGCGACGAGCTGAACTACGTCGTCCAGGTCGTCTCCCCCGAGGACGAGGACCGCGAGCTGCTCGAGTCCTTCGACCTCGAGTTCGGTGCCGACGAGGGCGACGAGTCCGACCTGGTGGTCCGTCCGCCGGTCGTCACCGTCATGGGTCACGTCGACCACGGAAAGACCAAGCTCCTCGACGCCCTTCGCAACGCGAACGTGGGCGCCAAGGAAGCCGGTGGCATCACCCAGCACATCGGTGCCTACCAGGTCACCACCGAGGTCGACGGCAAGGAACGTCGCATCACCTTCATCGACACCCCCGGCCACGAGGCGTTCACCGCCATGCGTGCCCGTGGTGCGCAGGCCACCGACATCGCGATCCTCGTGGTCGCGGCGGACGACGGTGTCATGCCGCAGACGGTCGAGGCGCTCAACCACGCCAAGGCTGCCGGTGTCCCGATCGTGGTCGCGGTCAACAAGATCGACAAGCCGGACGCGGACCCGACCAAGGTGCGTGGCCAGCTGACCGAGTACGGCCTCATCCCCGAGGAGTACGGCGGCGACGCGATGTTCGTCGACGTCTCGGCGAAGTCCGAGCTCAACCTGGACAAGCTGCTCGAGGCCGTCGTCCTCACCGCGGACGCCTCCCTCGACCTGCGGGCCAACCCGAACCAGGACGCCCAGGGTCTGGTCGTCGAGGCCAACCTCGACCGCGGTCGCGGTCCGGTCGCCACGGTCCTGGTCCAGCGCGGAACCCTGCGCGTCGGTGACTCGATCGTCGCCGGTCCGGCCCACGGCCGTGTCCGTGCGATGCTCGACGAGTTCGGCAACGAGCTCACCGAGGCCGACCCGTCCCGCCCGGCGATGGTCCTGGGTCTGAGCGCCGTTCCCGGTGCTGGCCAGAACTTCATCGTGGTCGACGACGACCGCATGGCTCGCCAGATCGCCGAGAAGCGCGAGGCGCGTGAGCGTGCGGCCATGCAGGCCAAGCGTCGCGTCCGTCGCACCCTCGAGGACTTCATGGCTTCCATGGAGAAGGGCGAGAGCCAGGAGCTCAACCTCATCCTCAAGGGCGACGTGTCCGGTTCGGTCGAGGCCCTCGAGGACTCGCTGGCCCAGATCGACGTCGGCGACGAGGTCTCGATCCGCGTCATCGACCGCGGTGTCGGTGCGATCACCGAGACCAACGTCGACCTGGCTGCTGCCTCCGACGCCATCATCATCGGCTTCAACGTCCGCCCGCAGGGCAAGGCGGCGCAGATGGCCGAGAAGGAAGGCGTGGAGATCCGGTACTACTCGGTCATCTACCAGGCGATCGAGGAGATCGAGGCCGCGCTCAAGGGCATGCTCAAGCCCGAGTACGAAGAGGTCACCCTCGGCCAGGCCGAGATCCGCGAGATCTTCCGTTCCTCCAAGGCCGGAAACATCGCGGGCTGCATGGTCATCGACGGTGTCATCCGCCGCAACGCGAAGGTCCGGATCATCCGGGACAAGAACGTGGTGGCCGACAACCTCGACCTCGCCTCGCTGCGCCGGGAGAAGGACGACGCGTCCGAGGTCCGCGAGGGCTTCGAGTGTGGTCTGGTGCTGAAGAACTTCCAGGACATCAAGATCGGCGATGTCGTGGAGTCCTTCGAGATGCGCGAGATCCCGCGCAGCTGAGCTGCCGCGCGTAGCTGAAAGCTGAAAGCACGACAGTGGGTCGGCGCCGGTCGCAAGGCTGGCGCCGACTCGCCATTTCCCCCTCGACCAGAATCAGCCTGACGACGGTGCTCGCGGAGCACCGTCGCACTTCACGAGAAAGAGTGGAGACATGAGCAGCCCCCGAGTTCGCAAGGTCGCCGACCGCATCAAGGTCATCGTCGCCGAGATGCTGGAGCGTCGGATCAAGGACCCGCGCGTCGGGTTCGTCACCGTCACCGACGTCCGGGTCACCGGCGACACCCAGCACGCCAGCGTCTTCTACACCGTCTTCGGCGAGGAGGAGCAGCTCGCCGCGACCGCCGCGGCGCTGGAGTCCGCCAAGGGCCTGATCCGCTCCGAGGTCGGCAAGCAGCTGGGCATGCGCACGGTTCCGACGCTGGAGTTCATCCACGACGCCCTGCCTGAGACCGCTCGCCACCTCGACGAGGTCCTGGCCAAGGCCAAGGCCGCGGACGAGGCCGTCGCGGCCCAGCGCGCGGGTGCCCAGTACGCCTCCGACGAGGACCCGTACAAGAAGCCGCGCGTCGAGGGCGACGACGAGGACGACGAGGACGCGTGAGCGGCACGTCCTCCGCCCGTCCCTCTCCCGCAGACGTGGTCTCAGGGCTGGTCGTGGTCGACAAGCCCGGCGGCATCACCTCGCACGGCGTGGTCTCCCGGGTCCGCCGGTTGGCCGGCACCCGCAAGGTCGGCCACGCCGGCACCCTCGACCCGATGGCGACCGGAGTGCTGGTCCTCGGCACCAACCGGGCGACCCGTCTGCTGGGCCACCTGATGCTCACCGACAAGGCCTACGACGCCACGGTGCTGCTCGGCGTGGCCACCTCGACGGACGACGCCGAGGGCGAGGTCGTCGCGACCACGCCCGCCGGTCACCTCACGTCGGAGCAGGTGCGCAAGGCGCTGGACGCCTTCGTGGGCAACATCGAGCAGGTGCCGACCGCGGTCTCCGCGATCAAGGTGGACGGCAAGCGGGCCTACGAGCGGGTGCGCGCGGGCGAGGACGTCCAGCTCAAGGCACGACCGGTGACGGTGCACTCGATCGACGTGCACGATGTCCGGGTGGGCGAGGAGACCGTCGAGCTCGACATCTCCGTGCGCTGCACCTCGGGCACGTACATCCGGGCGATCGCCCGCGACCTCGGTGAGGCACTGGGGGTCGGAGGGCACCTCACGGCGTTGCGCCGCACCGCCGTCGGCAGCTTCGACCTCGACGTCGCTCGGACCCTCGAGCAGCTCGAGGAGGAGTTCACCGTGATCCCGATCGCGGAGGCTGCCCGGGCGGCGTTCCCCGCACGTGACCTCGACGAGGGTCAGGAGCGTGACGTTCGGTACGGGCGTCGCCTCGCCATCGACCTCGACGCGGTGACGGCCGTCTTCGCGCCGAGCGGTGAGTTCCTCGCCCTGTACGAACCGCGTCCGGAGGGCGCCAGGCCGCTGGCGGTGTTCGTGGGATGACCGAGGTCGTTCCGCGCGACGTGGCGCACCCCGTTGTCTTGTCCGCGGGGGGTGTGGTCACACCTCGCGCCCCGAAGTGGGAGAGTTCTTCCGTGCAGATCTGGCGTCACTTGAACGAGATTCCCCAGGACCTGGGGCCCACCGTCGTCTCCGTCGGCAACTTCGACGGAGTTCACCGGGGTCACCAGCACGTCCTGCAGCGCGCCCGCGCCAAGGCCGGGGAACTCGGGATCGACACGGTCGTGGTGGTGACCTTCGACCCGCACCCGATCGCCGTGCTGCGTCCCGAGCACGCCCCGCCGACGCTCACCAGCATCGACGCCCGTCTGGCCCTGCTGGAGCAGCAGGACGTGGACGCTGTGCTGGTGCTGCCCTTCGACCGTGAGATCGCTGCTTGGGGACCGGAGGTCTTCGTCGACCAGGTGATCGTGGGACCGCTGCACGCCCGGGCCGTGGTGGTGGGGGCGAACTTCCGCTTCGGCTCCCGCGCCGCCGGTGACGTCGCGATGCTCAAGGAGGCCGGCGAGGTGCGCGGGTTCAGCGCCGAGGGTGTGCCGCTCGACGGCGGTCCCCAGGTCTGGTCCTCCACCTACGTCCGCAACTGCCTGGCTGCCGGGGACGTGGCCGGTGCCGCGGAGGCGCTGGGGCGTCCCTTCACCGTGCGCGGTGTCGTGGTCCGCGGCGACCAGCGCGGTCGGGAGCTCGGCTTCCCCACCGCCAACGTGCCCACGCCCGCGGGGGAGGCCGCGCCCTGCGACGGTGTCTACGCCGGACGCCTGACCCGACGCGACACGGGGGAGACCTTCCCGGCTGCGATCTCGGTGGGCACCAACCCCACCTTCGCCGGTGTGCGGGAGCGTCGGGTGGAGTCCTACGTGCTCGACCGCACCGACCTCGAGCTGTACGGAGTCCAGGTGGAGGTCTCCTTCGTGGAGCACCTGCGCGGCATGGTCGCCTTCGAGGGCATCGACGCGCTGGTGGAGACCATGCGCGACGACGTCCGGCGCGCCCGGGAGATCCTGGGCGCCTGAGTCTGCGCAGTCCTGTACTGCGTGCCGAGGGGCCGACGCCGTCAGGTGTCGGCCCCTCAGCACGTCTGCTCCACGCCCGCCAGAGTGTCTGCCAGCGCCTCTGCCGGACCCCCGGTGCCCGCCAGGAGGAACACCTAGAGTGTGAGACCGGCGCCAGGAGGATTCATGGCTGCACGCAGCACAAGTCGG
>JAZQNT010000330.1:0-8206 GCA_045627505.1 Nocardioides sp. | reverse complement strand
CTTGGCACAGTGGAGTCATGAACGATCAGCCGACTCCCGTCCCGCAGCAGAACCCCCCCGTCCCGCCGGCGAACTTCGAGGGCAATCCGGACGACACCGCGCCCTTGGCCGCCGACCGGCCCCAGGGGTCTGCCGCGCCGGGATCAGCCACGCCGCCGAAGGTCGTCACCGGGCCTTCCTCCCCCGCACCCGGCGCTGGCGCCCCGAACGCCGGGACCCCGAATGCTGGCGCCCCCCAAGGCGGCGCCCCCCAAGGCGCTGACCGCGAGCACACCGCCGTGCTCGGACAGCCGTGGAGCACCGACCCGTCCGGCGCCCCGGCACCGCACGGCGGGGGTGGCAACCCCCCGAACAAGGGCCGCGGCATCGGCGCCGGCATTCTCGTCGCCTCCTTGGTCCTTGGCGCAGCCGCCGGCTTCGGCGGTGCAGCCGCTTTCGAGGCACTCGATGACTCCTCCGGCTCGACGTCGAGCACCTCGGCCACCGTGATCGACCAGGGTTCCTCCCCCGCCGGCGAGGGCAGCGTGGAGGCCGTGGCGGAGAAGGTGCTGCCCTCGGTCGTGCGGATCAGTGTCGCCGGCAACTCGGGCGCCGGCACCGGCTCGGGCATCGTGCTGTCGGAGGACGGCCGGATCCTCACCAACGAGCACGTGGTCGACGGCGCCGGCGAGGGCGCCACCATCCGTGTCTCGTTCACCGACGGCACCCGGGCCAACGCCACCGTCGTGGGCACCGACGCCCTCACCGACATCGCGGTCATCCAGGCGCAGGACGTCTCCGGGCTCACCCCGGCCACCATCGGCAAGTCCCAGAACCTGAAGGTCGGCCAGGAAGTGGTCGCGATCGGCGCCCCCTACGGCCTCGACGCGACCGTGACCTCGGGCATCGTGAGCGCCCTCGACCGTCCGGTGAGCGTCAACTCCGACGCGCAGGGCAACTCCACCACCTACCCGGCGATCCAGACCGACGCAGCCATCAACCCGGGCAACTCCGGCGGACCGTTGGCCGACATGTCGGGGTCCGTGGTCGGCATCAACTCCTCGATCCGCACCGCCAGCTCCTCGAACAGCAGCGAGTCCGGCTCGATCGGCCTGGGCTTCGCGATCCCGATGGACCAGATCATCCCGATCATCGACCAGATCGTGGACGGCGATGCCCCCACCCACGCCCGCCTGGGCATCACCGTCTCTGACTCCCAGGACAGTGACGAGGCTGTGGGCGCCCTGGTCCGCAACGTCGGAGAGGGCTCGACCGCCGCCAAGGCGGGGCTGGAGGACGGCGACCTGATCACCAAGGTCGACGACCACGCCATCGACAGCGCCGACGACCTGGTCGCCACCATCCGCAGCTACCGTCCCGGCGACCGGGTCAAGATCACCTACCTGCGGGGGTCCAAGACCGAGACCGCCACGTTGAGGCTCGACTCCGACGAGAAGACCGCTTCCAGCTGACCTCACCGAGCCACCCCGAGCGGTGGCACACCATCGCGCCGGCACTGTCGCCACACCAGTTCCGGCCTCCCGGCAGTCACGTGCAGGGAGATCCTCGAGAGCCGCCCCGGTGTTCACCCGGGGCGGCTCTCGCTCGTGCGACACCGGCGGGCGAAGCAGGCCCGACAGCGGCCCGGGCGACTGCAGGAGACGAGACGGCATCGTCGTCGCGTGAGTTGACCAACCCCGGGACGGGGGCATGTGACCTGTCTTACATTTCAGGGCAATCCATGCCCACCCCTGGGAGACCCCGTGAACAGAACCCTCGCCCTGAGCGGCGCCGGCGCCGCGCTGGCCCTCGTCATTCCGCTGATGGCACTGGCGCCGACCGGCGTCGCGAGCACCCCCGGCGTCACCGCCGCGTTCGCCCGCACCGACGTGGACACCGCCGTGCAGGGAGCAGCCTTCACCGCGGTCGGTGAGGTCTTCCCCGGCGAGCGGAACATCGTCACCACCGGGTACGGGGCCTTGACCCAGGGAACCCCCGCGGGTGGTGGCACGCTGGGGGTCTACCGGCCCGGCGCCTCGTTGGACGCCTGGACGCGCGTCGACGTCTTCGACTCCAGCGCCGAGGTCGTCTTCCCTAACCGGCCCACGATCGTGGACATGAACGCCGACGGCCGCAACGACATCCTGCTGCCCTACGGCTACTTCTTCGACACCAACCCGGACAACCCCGGCGGCGCGAAGGCCCGCAGCGGCATCGCCTGGTGGGAGAACCAGGGCCTCGACCCCAGCGGCAAACCCCGCCCGTTCGTCCGCCATGACATCCTCACCGGTCAGGAGGCCTCTTACCACGGGGTCGAGTGGGTCGACCTCGACGGGGACGGCACCAAGGACATCGTGACCACCGCCGAGGCCGGCAAGTACTCGGACAACCAGAGCGACGACACGGTCCGACTGCAGTACCTCAAGGGCACCTCCACCTCCACCTCGGCACCCACCTTCGCCGCGCCCGTCGTGCTCGCCGAGGGCTCCGGTGGCAGCCATCCGACCGTCGCCGACGTCGACAGCGACGGCCGCCTCGACATCGTCAGCTCGCAGTACTTCAACCTGACGTACATGAGCCACACGTCGCCGTCGTTCATGTGGTTCCGCCAGAGCGGCGCGCTGACCGGTGGCACGCTGGGCGCCGCCAACTTCACCCGGCACACCATCGCCACGCTGGAGCAGGCCGGTTTCGGCTTCCAGATCCAGGCCGTGCCGAACTTCCGTGCCCCCGGCAAGACGTCCTGGATCGGGACGAACCACCAGGGCCGCTGCTTCGTGGACCGGCTGATCTCGAAGGTGTTCCCGCAAGCCGTGAACGTGCGCGAGATAGTGATGGAGTTCGTCCCGGGAGCAGACCCCACGCAGCCGTGGAAGGTCGTCGAGCTCTCCGAGCCCGCCAACCCTGTCGCTGAGCCGGACAAGTGCGACCCCGCGTTCAACGTCTCGAACTCCTCGGTGGACGTGCACCCGACCGACCACATCACCGCTCGTTCGGCCGGCGGACAGGCCGCGCCCGGTGTCTTCGGTTTCGGGGACCTCGACGGCGACGGCGACGTCGACCTGGCCGTCTCCGGTGACGGGGACCGGCGTCTCTTCTGGGTCGAGCAGCGCCCGGGCCACGCCTCCGGCACCGTGCTGCGCACCCTGAGCCGCCCGGGTGAGCTCTTCGGCCAGTCGGGCGGGGCGATCGTCGACGACCTGGACGGTGACGGCCGCCCCGAGATGGTCTTCTCGTCCTTCGACACCAACACCGTCGCCATCTGGTCGCGCGCGGGCACCGTGGCTGCCCCGGACCCGACACCTCGCCCCACGCCGCCAATCACCACGCCGCCAATCACCACGCCGCCAGTCACCAAGCCGCCAGTCACCAAGCCGCCAGTCGCCAAGCCGCCGGCCAAGGTCTCGAGCGTGCGCACCAGCCTCAAGGTGAGCTCGCCCAAGTCGCGTCCGCGTGTGGGCAGGAAGGCGACCTGGACGATCCGGTTGTCCGGAGCCTCGAAGGGCACGAAGCGCAGCGTCAAGGTCACCTTCAAGGCGACCGGTGCGAAGAAGTCCAGCCTCGTGAAGCGGGTCACGGTGAAGCCGGGCAAGGGCAAGGTGCACACCGCCAAGCTCACTTGGCGTCCGCGCAAGAGCGGCGCCCTGACCTTCCGCTACGCCGGCGGCAAGGTCAAGAAGACCGCGGTCGAGAAGCCGTCGTCCGCCAAGGTGAAGGTGCGCGTCCGCCGCTGACCCGGCGGGCCGACACCGCTCCTCCTCCTGGCACGGGGCCGCTCCGACGTCGTCGGGGCGGCCCCGTGCCGTGTCCAGTGCCGTGTCAGGTGCCAGCGGCGCTCGGGGAGTTCCCCTCGGTCAGGGACGGATCCCCGCCGAGCCAGGTCGACCCGCGGGGAACCGTTGACGTCGCTGTCCAGGGCTGCCACCCTCAGCCCCTGGGCAAGCGCCCAGTCACAGCGCCCAGTCACAGCGCTTGGTCGCGGGCGCCCGGCGGCGCCCCAGCACCCTGGGGAGGGACAGTGCGAGGACTCAACGGCAAGGTGGCCGTGGTCACCGGCGCGAGCCGCGGCATCGGCCTCGGCATCGCCGCACGTCTGGTGGCCGAGGGAGTGCGGGTCGTGATCACCGCCCGCAAACCGGACGCGCTGGCCGAGGCCGTGGACGACCTCGGCGGTCCGGAGCACGTCCTCTGCGTCGCCGGGAACGCCGCCGACCCGGAGCACCGAGCCGAGGTCGTCGAGCGGACGGTGGAGGCGTTCGGTCGCCTCGACCTCCTGGTCAACAACACCGGCATCAACCCCGCCTACGGACCGTTGGTCGACCTGGACCTCGACGCCGCCCGCAAGATCCTCGACACGAACACGGTCACCGCCCTGGCGTGGGCGCAGGCGGTGCACGAGGCGTGGATGGGCCAGCACGGCGGTGCGATGGTCAACGTCTCCTCGGTCGCCGGCCTGCGCCCCGCGCCCGGGATCGCCTTCTACGGCGCCTCCAAGGCGGCGCTGGTCAGCCTCACCGAGTCGCTGGCCGTCGAGCTGGGCCCCCAGATCCGGGTCAACGCGGTGGCCCCGGGAGTGGTGAAGACCAGGTTCGCCGCCGCCCTGTACGAGGGCCGCGAGGAAGAGGTCTCCGCGCTCTATCCGCTGAAGCGTCTGGGCACGCCCGCGGACATCGGCTCGGTCGTCGCCTTCCTGCTCTCCGCCGATGCCGGATGGCTGACCGGCCAGACCCTGACGGTCGACGGCGGGCTCCTGCTCACCGGCGGCGTCTGATGGGACACCCTGCGCTGGAGGGCCGAGGAGCCGTCGTGACCGGTGCTGGTCACGGCATCGGCGCCGCCCTGGCCCGGCGGCCCGCCGCCGAGGGGGCCCGGGTGGTGGTCAACGACCTCGACGCACCAGCTGCCCACGCACTGGCCGAGGAGATCGGCGGTCGGGCCGCGCCCGGCGACTGCGCCAGCGAGCACGGCGTCGCCGAGCTGCTGGCTGAGGCGGAGCAGGCGCTGGGCCGGATCGACGTGTTCATGGCCAACGCCGGGCTGGCTGCGTTCGAGCCCGACGAGAACGGGCTGCAGGCCTCGGAGGAGTCCTGGGCCCGGCTGCACGAGGTCAACGTGATGGCCCACGTCCGGGCCGCGCGGGCGCTCGTGCCCCAGTGGCTCAGCGACCGGGGCTCCAGTGACCGGGGCTCCAGTGAGCAGCGGGTCAACGGTCGGGGGCCCGGCGCCCGTGGGAGCGGTGAGCCACTCGGCAGGTTCGTCGTCACCGCCTCGGCGGCCGGCCTGCTCACGATGCTCGGCTCGGCCCCCTACACGGTGAGCAAGCACGCCGCCGTCGCCTTCGCGGAGTGGCTCTCGGCCACCCACGGCCACGACGGCGTCGTCGTCCAGACGATCTGCCCCCAGGGCGTGGACACCCAGATGCTCCACCAGGCGGGCGACCTGCGACCACTGCTCACGCACGAGGGCCTCCTGCCGCCCGAGGAAGTCGCGCAGGCGTGGGTGGACTCGCTGGCCGACGACCGTTTCCTCGTCCTTCCCCACCCGCGGGTGGCCGAGCACTACCGTGCCCGTGCCTCCGACACCGACCGCTGGCTGGCCGGGATGCGCCGGCTGCAGCAGGACCTCGACCACACCCGCACGCCCGCCGACACCGAGGAGAACCGATGACCACCCAGCCCACCGACGCGAGCTCGGAGGTCCCGCGCACCAGGTCCGACCCGACGCCGGGCCTCGACCTGGCAGCGTTCGGCGCGTGGTTCCTCGAGCACGGCCCGACCGGCGAGGACGCCACGTGGTCCGGCAGCCTGGTCCCCGGTGGCAAGTCCAACCTCACGTACACCGTCACCGACGGCACGCAGGAGTGGATCGTCCGGCGTCCCCCGCTGGGGCACGTGCAGGCCACCGCCCACGACATGCAGCGGGAGTACCGGGTGATGAGCGCGCTGGCCGAGACCACCGTGCCGGTCCCCCAGACCGTGGCGCTGTGCACCGACCCCGACGTCATGGGGGCGGTCTTCTACGTGATGGAGAAGGTGGAGGGGACGCCCTACCGCACGGTCGAGGAACTGGGCAGGTTCTCCCCCGAGACCACGGCCCGCCTCGCCGACGGCATGGTCCAGGTGATGGCTGCGCTGCACCAGGTGGACCCGGCCGCGGTCGCGCTCAGTGACTTCGGTCGTCCCCAGGGGTTCCTGACCCGGCAGGTGAGCCGGTGGGGTCGCCAGCTCGAGGGCTCACGCACCCGCACACTCCCGGACGCCGAACGCCTCCTGCGGCTGCTGGCCGACACCGTGCCGGCCGACGACGGGGAGCGGGATCCGGTCAGCGCCTCCATCGTGCACGGCGACTACCGCCTCGACAACCTCCTCTCCGTCCCCACCGACCCGAACCCGGTCAAGGCCGTGGTCGACTGGGAGATGTCCACCCTGGGCGATCCCCTGACCGATTTGGCCCTGCTGCTGGTCTACGACCGGGTGGCCGGGATCGTCCCGGCGCTGGGCGTCTCCGACGTCTCCGGGGCGCCCGGATACCCCGACGCGGCCCAGATCGTCGATCGCTACGCGGAGCTCCGGGCGCTGGACGCTGACGCACTCGTCCACTCCCTGCAGTTCCACCTGGGCCTGGCCCACTTCAAGCTCGCCGTGATCCTCGAGGGGATCCACCACCGGTTCGTCGCGGGACAGACCGTCGGCACCGGGTTCGAGAGCATCGGCGAGGCGGTCGAACCACTGCTGGCCGCGGGGCTGGCCTTCGCCCGGGGAGAGGAGACCCTCTGATGGAGTTCGCCTTCGACGAACGCACCCGAGCCCTCATGGACGAGGCGCAGGACTTCTTCGACACCCACGTGCTGGCCGCGGAGAAGGTGTTCGACTCCCAGCTGGATGCCCTCGACGACCGGTTCGCCTTCACCCGCACCGAGGCGGTCCGCGACCTGCAGGTCGAGGCCCGCGCCCGTGGGCTGTGGAACCTGTTCCTGCCTCGGGGCAGCGACCCGGAGGGCATCGGGGGCGGACTCACCAACCTCCAGTACGCCCCGCTGGCCGAGATCTCCGGCGCCAGCCCCAACCTCGGCCCCGTGGCGATGAACTGCGCCGCACCCGACACCGGCAACATGGAGGTGCTGCACCTCTTCGGCTCGCCCGAGCAGAAGGAGCGCTGGCTCGATCCCCTGCTCAGCGGCGAGATCCGCTCGGCCTTCGCCATGACCGAGCCGGACGTCGCCTCCTCCGACGCCACCAACATCCAGCTCTCCATCGAGCGCGAGGGCGACGAGTACGTCATCAACGGTCGCAAGTGGTGGATCACCGGGGCGTTGAACCCCGACTGCGCCGTGTTCGTGGTGATGGGCAAGACCGACCCCCGGGCCGCGCGCCACCGCCAGCAGTCGATGGTCCTGGTCCCCCGCGACAGCCCCGGGCTGAGCGTGGTGCGTCCCATGCAGGTCTTCGGTTGGGACGACCACGAGCACGGCGGGCACGCCGAGCTCCGCTTCGACGACGTCCGGGTGCCGGTGCAGAACCTCGTCGGCGAGGAGGGCGGTGGCTTCGCCATCGCGCAGGCACGGCTCGGCCCCGGCCGGATCCACCACTGCATGCGCACCATCGGCATCGCGGAGCGGGCCCTGGCGTTGATGTGTGACCGGGTCAGCGAGCGAGTGGCGTTCGGTCGTCCGATCGCCGCCCAGGGAGTGGTGCGTGACTGGATCGCCGAGGCGCGGATCGAGATCGAGCAGCTGCGGCTGCTCACGCTGAAGACCGCCTGGCTGATGGACACCGTGGGCACGCGGGGGGCACACACCGAGATCCAGGCGATCAAGGTCGCGGTTCCGCGCACGGTGCAGAAGATCCTGGACCGTGCGATCCAGGCCCACGGTGCCGCCGGCGTGAGTCAGGACTTCCCGCTCGCAGCCATGCACGCCGGGGTCCGTACGTTGCGTCTCGCCGACGGCCCCGACGAGGTGCACGTCAACTCCCTGGCCAAGGCCGAGCTCCGACGTCGCGAGGAAGCCCGCCCCCGCTGACCAAGCGCGGTACCCCTCCCCCGACGCCACCCCTCCGCCGCGAGACGTCATGGCTTTCGTGGGTCCCGGCCCCCGATTCCCATGACGTCCGGCAGGGGGACTGGCTGGCAGCTGGGGGTGGTTGGGGCGGCAACCTACGGCGGAGGCACGGCTCAGGTACGGCCGGCCCCCCTGACGTTGGCGTTGACCACGCTCATCGGTGCGGGT
>JAZQNT010000329.1:0-1949 GCA_045627505.1 Nocardioides sp. | reverse complement strand
AGGGCCAGGTCCTGGGCCTCGATCGGGCGGCGCGAGGCGCGGACGGTCGTGCTGGTGCTCATGGGTGCCTTTCGTGGGACAGGGGGACGTCACTTCCGGCGCCCTGCTGAACGCTGGTCAGGTGAACGGCGTTCAGGTTAGGGTCGCCGGGCGCCGACGTCAACCACAGGGGTCCGAGGCCCCGGCGGGCACGCTCGGCGACACCGGGAGGTGACAGTGCTGCAGGCATACTGTGCACCAGGACGAGGCGTTCCACAGGAGCGCCCGGCGAAGGACAGGAGCGGGGATGGCGACCGTGCGGAACACCCGTGCCGACGTGGTGGCGCGGGCGATCCACGTGCTGGACGAGTACGGTCTGGCGGACCTCACCATGCGTCGACTGGCCGCCGAGCTCGAGGTGCGGCCCAGCGCGCTCTACCACCACTTCACGAACAAGCAGTCGCTGCTGGCCGCCGTGGCCGACGAGCTGTTGGAGCGCTCGCTCAAGCCCGTGGCCGAGGGGGAGTGGGACGTCCAGCCCACCGCCGCCGCCACCGGTCTGCGTGAGGCGCTGCTGGCCTGGCGGGACGGGGCCGAGCTCGTCGCCACCGTCCACGCCTTCGGGCTGGGTGCGGTGCGCGTCGACGACCACGTCGAGCAGACCCTGACTGGCACCGGACTCAACGAGGCGCTGCGCCGGGTCGTGGTGCGCACCGTGCTGCACTACGTCTTCGGGCACGCGACCGCTGAGCAGACGCACCTGCAGGCGGCCAGCGCCGGTGCCCTCGAGAGTGGCGACGACGTCAGCTGGGGCTCGGGCCAGGAGTTCGCCTCCGGCCTCTCCCTGGTGGTCGACGGAGTCCGTGCCCGGGTCGCGTCCCTGGCCTGAGCCGGCCTCGCCGGCGATCTGAGCCGGCTCGCGCCACCGTTCCCTGCGGCTCAGGCGTCGGGGTCCACCACCGCGCCGGTGCGCTCGGCGAGCAGCACCGCTGCGGCCAGCCCGATCCGGGTCCCGGTGAGGACGGCCTCGTCCAGCACCGCATGGTCCAGGTGCGCCCCGCGGAGGTCGGCGCCGGCCAGGTCGGCCCCGCGCAGCACCGCCCCGCCCAGGCGGGCGCCGCGCAGGTCCGCGCCGGCCAACGAGGCCAGGGACAGGTCGCTCTCGCGCAGGTCCACGTCCCGCAGGTCGGTGGAGGAGAGGTTCACCCCGCGCAGCGAGGTGCCGCGCCACACGCCGCCACGGATCCGGACCGGACGCGTGCGGCACTCGACGAAGGCCGAACCGGTCAGCTTGCAGCCGTCGAAGGTGGTGTCGAAGAGCGAGCACCGGCGGAACTCGCAGCCCACGAAGGCGGTCGTGGTCCAGCTGCTCGCGTTGAACCGACAGCTGTTGAAGGTGCAGCGGGTGAACGTGGCCGAGGTGGCGAGCACCTCGCTGAGGTCGATCGCGGTGAAGGTGCACTCGATGAAGGTGGTGCCGGACAGGTCGTCGCCGTACCAGTCCTCGTCGTGGAAGTGCTGGCCCCGGACCTCGTCGTCGCTCACCGGCCCAACCTACGTGGCCTCACACGAGGCGCCGTCCCGTACCCAACTCCCAGCGTCCCAGCAGGCGGCAGCGCCCCGGCTCGTACCAGGCCAGGTCGA
The DNA here is from genome assembly GCA_045627505.1 of Nocardioides sp. Taxonomy (GTDB): domain Bacteria; phylum Actinomycetota; class Actinomycetes; order Propionibacteriales; family Nocardioidaceae; genus Nocardioides. The sequence goes on along the minus strand of JAZQNT010000329.1, from coordinate 326 downwards.
GGTGACGCGCCCGGTCGCTCACCGGCAGCAGGTGCCGGACACTGCTCGCGGTGGAGGCCTCGGTCACCTGGTCGTGGACGGCGTCCAGCGTCAGGTGGGGGACCGGGACGAACTGGCCGCCGTAGGGCAGGACGTCGGGGAACGCAGCGCGTAGGTGCGCGGTGAGCGCCCGGAACCCGGCGTCGTCGTCCGGGTTCATTTTCTTATTTAATAATTGAAGTAATGGGATGAATATTGATATTGCAATGGCGGATATTGCACATATCAAAGATGATTTTTCGTAAATTGACATATATGTCCCTCCTCTTTTTTGATAAAACTATTAT
>JAZQNT010000328.1:0-10463 GCA_045627505.1 Nocardioides sp. | reverse complement strand
CACCGTGCGCGCCGTCTGCTCGCCGGCGATGCTGTGGTCGAGTCCGGTGCCCTTCCCGATGTCGTGCAGCAGCGCGGTGACCATGAGCAGGTCCGGGCGGGCGACCCGACGAATCAACTTGGAGGCCTCCACGCAGGTCTCGACCACGTGCCGGTCGACGGAGAACCGGTGGATCGTAGAGGCGAGCGGCAGCAGCCTGATCTGCTCCCACTCGGGCAGGACCAGGTCCAGGGCGCCGGTGTCCTCCAGCGTCTCCCAGACGCCGAGCAGACCCGGACCGGCCAGCATCCGGACCAGGAGCTCGCGCGCCTCCACCGGCCAGGGTGCGGGCAGCGCCGAGGACTCCGTGGCCAGCCGGGCCGCCGTGGCCGGGGCCAGGACCAACCCGCGCTCGGAGGCCGCCGAGGCCGCCCTGAGCAGCAGCACCGGGTCCTCGCCCGGGGCGAGCGAGCCGTCGAGGACGATCTCGTTGCCCGAGACGGCCACGCCATGTGCCACCCCGGTCAGCTGAGGCCGCCGCGGTCCCCGGTGCGGGACGTCGGCGAGGACCGCATCGACCCGTTGCCAGGTGAGCCGGGTCATGTGCCCCAGCCGGCGGGCGTGCGCCCGCACGTGGCGCTGGGCGGCCTCGGCGTCGGGCAGCCCGAGCGACTCGGCGAGCGGTTGCCACATCTCGGGCTGGATCCGGTCGAGGGCACGTCCGGCCAGCGTGTGGACGTGGTCGCGCACGTCCAGGAGCTCTCGTCGGCAGCGCTCGAGGTCTGCGTGGGGGACGTCGACCAGCCAGGTGGCGACCAGGGCGCGCAGGACGGTGGCGTCGCGCAGCCCGCCGGCCGCCTCCTTGAGGTCGGGGACGGAGAGGTGCCCGAGCTCGCCGACGGTCGCGTGACGACGCCGGGAGAGCTCGCCGACGACGACGAGGCGTTCGCGGGCGGTGCGGCGCCACTCGGCCAGGAGCGCGGCGCGCAGGCGCAGCGCCAGGTGGGTGTCCCCGGCCAGGTGGCGCAGGTCGAGCAGTCCCAGCCCCACCCGCACGTCGGCCTCCGCGGCCTTCAGCATCTCGGAGAAGGTCCGGACCGAGTGATCCACCTTGTACCCGGCGTCCCAGAGCGGGTACCAGAGCTCGCCGGCCAGGTCGCCCACGTCGACCCCGTCCTCGCACACCAGCACGAGGTCCAGGTCGGAGTACGGGGAGAGCTCACCGCGGCCGTAGCCGCCGACCGCGATCAGGGCCACGCCGTCGGCCGGCCCACCGGCCTCCCGGTACGCCTGCTGGCAGGCGCGGTCGGCTCGCTCGGCCCTGGCGGCGCGTTGCTCGGCGGTCATGGGGCTCCTCTCCCGGCGGGCTCTGCCCGGGTGGTGCACGTGGGGGTCTCGGTGGTCTCGGTTGTCTCGGGGGTCTCGGCCCAGTGCGGCCAGGTCGGGCCGGGTAAGGGAAGCTCGTCCGTCCCGGTACGACTGAGGCCCACCCCGTGCTGGGCACGGAGTGGGCCTCGTGTCACACCTTCACGCGGTGGCGCAAAGAGAGGGGCTCAGACGGCCGCCTCGTCCTTGTCACCGGTGCGCACCCGCACGACGCTGTCGACGGGGATGACCCACACCTTGCCGTCGCCGATGCGTCCGGTCTGCGCGGTCTTGACGATGATGTCGACGACGTCGGCGGAGTCCCCGTCCTCGATCACGATCTCGATCCGGATCTTGGGCACCAGCGCGATGTCGTACTCGGCACCGCGGTAGACCTCGGTGTGGCCCTTCTGGCGGCCGTAACCGCTGACCTCGGAGACCGTCATGCCAGCGACACCGAAGGTCTCCAGCGCCTCACGGACTTCTTCCCACTTGTGCGGCTTGATGACCGCTGTCACGAGCTTCATGCGTTCGCGCCTTCCTTGATCTTGTCGGAGGAACCGGCCTGGACGGAGCGTCCGCGACCGATCGTGTTGCCGAAGTCGTAGCCCGACTCACCGTGCTCGGAGAAGTCGAGGCCCTCGATCTCGTCCTCCTCGTCGACGCGGAGGCCGATGACGAACTTGACGATCAGGCCGACGACCAGGGTGGCCACAGCTGCCCAGACCACGGCGAAGAGAGCGACAGCGGTCTGCGAGACGAGGAGCGAGCCACCGTCGCCGTAGAGGAGACCACCCTCGGTGGCCAGGAAACCGATGGCGATGGTGCCGACGAGACCACCGACGAGGTGGACGCCGACCACGTCGAGCGCGTCGTCGTAGCCGAACTTGTACTTCAGGCCGACGGCCAGGGCACACAGCGCACCGACGACGACACCGAGGATCAGCGAGCCGATCGGGGAGAGCGAACCACAGGCCGGGGTGATGGCGACCAGACCGGCCACGATGCCGGATGCGGCACCCAGGGAGGTGGCCTTGCCGTGACGGATCTTCTCGACGATCATCCAGCCGACGACCGCGGCAGCAGCACACACGGTGGTGTTGATCCAGACCAGCGAGGTCTCGGACATGAAGGCGGTGGCGATCTCCTCGTCGGTGCCCTCGGGGGCGACGAACGAGCCGACGTTGAACCCGAACCAGCCGAACCACAGGATGCCGGCACCGACCATGGTGAGCGACAGGTTGTGCGGCTTGATCGGCTCCTTGCCGAAGCCCAGGCGCTTGCCGAGCAACAGGACCAGGACGAGACCGGCGACACCGGCGTTGATGTGGACGACCGTTCCACCGGCGTAGTCGACCGGGGTGGCCGAACCGAGGTGGTCGGTGAGACCGCCCTCAGCGTCGGAGAGGAAGCCGCCGCCCCAGACCATGTGGGCCAGGGGGAAGTAGGAGAAGGTCAGCCACAGCGGCACGAAGAGGATCCAGGCCGAGAACTTGAGGCGGTCCGCCACGGCACCCGAGATGAGCGCGGCGGTGATGATCGCGAAGGTCATCTGGAAGCCGACGGCCAGCAGGTCGGTGCCCTCGACGCCCTCGAGGCCGAAGAGCTCGAACGGGTTGCTGAACAGCAGGGCGACGTCACCCTCGGCGTAGGACATCGACCAGCCCCACAGGACGTAGACGACGGCTCCGATGCCAGCGGCGGAGAACGACATCATCATCATGTTCAGAACGGACTTCGAGCGGCCCATGCCGCCGTAGAAGAGTGCAAGACCTGGAATGGTCATGAAGAGCACCAGGGACGCTGCTACGAGCGTCCAGACGTGCATTCCGGTATCCATGGATCCTCCATGTGGTGATCAGCGTGGGCTGCGGGGTGTGATGTGACAAGACTGGAATCCGGAGGTTTCGACGTGACGCGTCTCATGTTGCGCCGATGAAACGTCTCCCCACTCCCGCGTTACGCGGATGTGAACAAAAGGCAGCCAGGTGACCGTCGTCACGCCACGGAACGTGTCCGGGCGTCCCCGCCGCGCGATCGACGCGGATCACACCCGGGCTGCGGCCGGTCGGGGGGTCACGCCCGGCTAAGGTCCGGGGCATGAGGATCGTGGGCACCCTGATGGTGCGGGACGAGGTGGACATCGTCGCGGCGATGGTCGAGCACAGCCTGGCCCAGGGGGTGGACCTGCTCGTGGTGACGGACAACGCGTCGGTGGACGGCACCGCGGAGGTGCTCAAGGAGTACGAGGCCACCGGCCGCGTGGAGTTGCACCACGACCCCGTCCACCGCAAGCAGCAGGGCGAGGTGGTCACCCAGATGGCGCGCCGCGCCAGGTCCGTGCACCGGGCCGACTGGGTGCTCAACCTCGATGCCGACGAGTTCGTGCAGGCGAAGGACGCCTCACTCACCGTGCGCGAGGCACTCGAAGCCACCCCGCTCCACCTGAACGCGTTCACCGTGGACGTGGTCAACATGGCCGGGCCCGCCTCCTACGGGCTCAAGGACGGAGGCTTCGACCGGCTCGTCTGGCGCGACCGTCGTCCGACCGAGGAGCTGGTCCGGCGCGACCTGCACGCCCACCCGACCCCCAACGCCGTCCACCGCGGCGAGATCGACGTGGTGGTGCAGCAGGGCAACCACTTCACCAGCATCGTCTCCAACGGCCAGCCCGACGAGGCCGTCCAGCTCGAGGTGCTCCACCTGCCGTGGCGCTCCTACGAGCAGTTCGAGACCAAGGTGGTCAACGCGGGCCGCGGCTACGAGGCCTCCCCCACCCTGCGTCCCAGCCCCAACCACCACGGCATGCGCGACTACGGGCTGTGGAAGCAGGGGCGACTCCGCGAGAGCTACGAACGCCGGTGCCCCGACATCCAGGAACTGGTGGGCGGAGAGGCCCGGAGTTGGTTCGTCAAGGACACCCGACTGGCGGACTCGCTGCGCGCCCTGCGCGCTGACGCGCTGGTCCCCGAGCGCCTCGACGAGACCCTGCCTTCTTCGCTCAAGGCCTGAGCGGGGGCCCTCTTCACTCAGGCCTGAGCAGGCCAGGCCTCGCCCAGTCCGTGAACGGGGGCTGCCCGGTCACGGACCGAGCCGGTCCGGGACCGACTCCACGCCACTCAGCCACGCCACTCAGCGGTGCCACTCAGCGGTGGGCGTCGAACCCTCGGGCCCGGTGTGCCTCCACGGCGACCTCGACCAGACGTCGGGAACGGGCCGCGAACGAGTGCTCGGCGTGGATCCGCGCCGCCACGGCACGACGCTCCGCGTCGTCGCCGAAGACGGCGTCCGGGTCGGACAGGGTGGCCAGACGGACCAGGTCCTCCGGGCTGCGGACCACCTGGACGGAGAGGCCGAAGATGTCACCGAGGCCGGCGACGTCGTCGGTGATCACCCGGGCACCCGACGCGGTGGCGTCGAAGAGCCGGTTGGACAGGAACCCGGAGGTGCGCATGTCCTCCCAGTGGTCGTTGATGACCACGCCCGCGGCCCGGTAGGCGGCGCCCACGCTCCGGTTGTCCAGGTACTCGGCCTTGACGAAGCGGCGGGGAATGAGCCCGCGCCACTCCGTGCCGTAGACCGAGAGCAGCACGTTCGCCTCTGCCGCCGCGGTCACCAGCGGACGGGACTCCTTGCGCGAGCTCCCCACGAAGAGAACCGGATGGCCGGTGTCGGGCACGGCCAGGTCGGGGTGGAAACGCCTGTGGTCGGTGGCCTGCAGCAGCGGCTCCACCTCGAACCCCCAGCGACGCGACTGCTCCTGCGACCAGAGGACCGATGCACCGAACATCCGGTCGTAGAGGCTCGCCTCGCTCCCGGCGACGGCGTCGGGGTGTGAGATCACCCAGGCCAGGTTCACCTGTTCGGGCGAGGGCTGGTAGGCCCCCACCCCGCGCAGGACCAGGGCCACGTCGTCCAGGCCGCCGGTGCGTCGCTCCCAGGCCGGGCGACGGTCAACGACGACCTCCTGCCCGGCCTCCCGCAGCGCCTCGGCGAGCGACTCGGCGAAGTGGGTGTCGCCCCAGCGCTCCCCCGTCTCTCCGCCGGGGGCCGGGTTCTTGATCGCCCAGCGCAGACGGGGCGCCGACTCCTCGACCTGCAACCGCGACCGGCGCAGCACCGGTCGGGGCACCGCCACCGGCCGGTCCGGCCCTGCGACGCCACCGGTCTGGCGACCGACGACCTCGAAGCCGAGCGCGGCCCACAGGTCGACGTCGTCCGCCGGGAGCTGCCCGTGCCACCGCTCGAGGAAGACCCGACGGTTGGTGCGGTACTTGCGGAAGCGTCCCGGGGAGACCGACTCGTGGTGCCACACGGTCGACTCGGGGCGCACGACGAAGCGAGGCCGCATCGGTTCGCCATCGCCCTCACCGCGGCGCAGCTGCTCCGCGCGCAGGCACAGGTCGATGTCCTCCATGCCGTTGTTGAAGACCGGGTCGAAACCGCCCAGCGCCACCACGTCGACGGTGCGCATGGCCAGGCAGGCGGCGGTGACCGCATGGAAACGCAGGTCCCCCACGCCGGCCAGGTCCTCGACGGGGTGCCACTGGCCGAAGCCGTACGGGATCCCACCGGCGACCGGGAACACCACGCCGGCGCACTGGACGCTGCCGTCGGGGTAGCGCAGCAGCGACTGGGCACCGAGCACCTCGGCGTCCTCCAAGGACTCCAGCAGAGGCTCCAGCCACCCGGGGGTGACCACGGTGTCGTTGTTCAGGAAGACGGTGGTGGCTCCACGCAGCACCGGGATCGCCACGTCGTTGGCGAGCGCGAACCCCAGGTTGGCGTCGTTGTGGAGCACCTCGACCCGGGCGTCGTCCTCGGCCCAACGCACCGTCATGGCGTCGAGCACCGCGGCCTGCTCCGGACGGCAACCGTTGTCGACCACCACGACCTGCACCCGCACGGGGAGGTGGGCGGTGGTCTCCATGACCGCCTCGACGGCACGCAGCGTCATGTGGGTGTCGAGGTAGGTGGGCACGATGACCGAGACCACCTCGGGGTCACGCACCCGGGCGCCCTCGGCGTCCAGGTCGACCAGCCGGTCGCGCAGCACCACGTCGTCCCAGGCGCGCACTGCGCCGTGGTCGAACGTCGGGCGCAACGGGAGCGGAACCCAGCGTGAGGCGTCCCGCACGCGCTCGTCGCGGCGCACGCCGACGTGGGCGAGCACCTCGACGCCAGCGGGCTCGGCCAGGGCGCGGTTCATCGCGAACTCGTGGCCGGACGGAAGATCGGTGCGCAGGGCAGGAAGGGCACGACGGGTCCAGGCCGCGCGGGACACCAGCACCCGGCCGCGGGCCAGCCGGCCGTTGCGCGTGGGGTCACCAGCGGGGAGCCCCGTCCGAACCAGCCGCGTGGAACCGCTGGCGAGAGTGCGCTCCATGACGTCGCAGAGCACGTCGCGTCCGGCTGCTCGGGCATGGTCCAGGAGTCGGGCCAGCCGCTCGGGAGCCCAGGTGTCGCTCGTCTCGAGGAAGGCGATCCACTCCCCCGTCCCGGCTTCGACGACCACCGGGTCGAGCGACGGGCGCGGCCCCGCGGGGAGGTCCGCCACCGTCCAGGAACCGCTGGGCAGGAGCTCGTCGAGAACGCTCGCGACGTCGAAGCCCCAGTCCCGGCGACCCACCAGCACGTGCCAGCGGTCGTGGGTCTGTGCGAGCAGCGAGGTGAGGGCGGTCCTCAGCAGTTCCTCGTCCGCCCCCGGGGCCAGCACCACGTCGACCACGCCCTCGGTCGCCACCGGTGCCGGCTGGGCGGTGAGGCGCTGGATGTCCTTGAGCCGGACCACGGGACCTGCGCTTGCTGCCAGTCGAGCGCGGTGTGCCGCGGTGCGCTGCAGCAACCACTCGTCGAGCGGTCCCAGCTCGGCGGGCCACCAGGCGGAGGGGACGACAGGGACGGCAGAGCCCTGCGCCGCGGACCCGCCGACGCCGGTGCTCGGTGCAGCCCCCGGCGCCTGCTCGAGGTAGTGCCCCAGCGGCCCGAGCTCGTGCTGGCGTGCCTCGGGGAAGGTGCGCCGGTAATGGCGGATCCCGAAGAGCGGGTGGAAGGGCGTACGGAACTTCTTGCGGCGGGCGAAGAAGAGGAACGGGTCTCGCTCCCCCAGCTCACCGCTGAAGTGTTCGGCGAACCATGTGGGGTCGAAGAGCGGGTGCGGGGAGACGCGGTCGGCGACCGGGGTGGCCAGGTAGTGGTCGACCAGGGCGGCACGGTCACCGGAGAGGCCGGTGACCGTGCGGTACCACTCCTCGTGGAACCACGGGTGGGAGTCGAGGTAGGACGCGTCCCGGCCACGCTCGGCGGCGACGGGCGCCACCTGTGCACGGGCTCGCCCGCCAGGGCGGAGCCGTCCCAACCCCCGTCGCGCTTGCCCGGCACGCGCTCGCAGCCACGTCCGCTTCGGCATTGTTCTCTCCCTGCCCTGCTCGATGCTGCCCTGCTCGATGGTGCTGCCCTGCTCGTCGCTGCTCTGCTCGTCGCTGCTCTGCGTGTCGCTGCTCTGCTCGTCCATGGCCGGTGCCTCAGGAGGCCTCAGCCGAGGAGGGCCTCGACGAAGGCTCGGGGCTCGAAGGGAGCCAGGTCGTCAGCACCCTCGCCCAGGCCGACCAGCTTGACGGGCACACCCAGCTCGCGCTGGACCGCCACGACGATGCCGCCCTTGGCGGAGCCGTCGAGCTTGGTCAGCACGATGCCGGTGATGTTCACGGCCTCGGCGAAGACGCGCGCCTGGATCATGCCGTTCTGGCCGGTCGTGGCGTCGAGCACCAACAGGGTCTCGGTGACCGGCGCCTGCTTCTCGATGACGCGCTTGACCTTGCCGAGCTCGTCCATCAGGCCGGCCTTGTTCTGGAGTCGGCCGGCGGTGTCCACCAGGACGGTGTCCACGCCGGTCTCCACGCCGCGCTTGACCGAGTCGAAGGCCACGGAGGCCGGGTCGGTGCCCTCGGGGCCGCGGACGACCTCGACGCCGACTCGCTCGCCCCAGGTTTTCATCGAATCTGGAAAGACTTATTTATCTTTCGTGCAATCAGAATGCTCAAAAGAACAGAGAATTAATGGATTCTTTGAAAAAGACCGGAAAATATACGATAGACAAAGATATGAATGATTACATTTCATCAATGTTTATCGGCGGTTATTCATCGGAAGAAGCTGTAAATTCTGTAATCAATGAGATATTTGACAAGACGGGATATGTAATTGATACACATACAGCCGTAGCTGCTTCCGCTTATACGGAATACAGAAAGAATACAAACGATGAGACTGTTTCGGTAATTGTATCAACGGCTTCTCCGTATAAATTCACTCGTTCCGTTCTCGGTGCTATTGAAGGAAAGAATTCGGATGAAGAGGATTTTGTACTTATTGACAGACTTTCGGAGATTTCCAACATGCAAATTCCGAAGGCGGTCGAAGATATCAGAAATGCAAAAGTGCTTCATGATACCGTTTGCGAGATTGATGAAATGAAAAATGAAATTGCAAAATTCTTAAATTTGTAATTTAACAGGGGAAAAAATGGATCGAAAAAAGCATATATTAATTGTAGATGATGTTACAACCAATTTAAAACTTGCAGCTGATGTTCTGAAGGATCAATATCAACTTTCTATGGCAAAATCCGGAGCACAGGCTTTGGAATTTCTTAAAAAGGCCAAGCCCGATCTTATTCTTCTTGATGTCAGAATGCCCGGAATGGACGGGTACGAAACTTTGGAACAGATTAAAAGCAATTCCGAGACGGCCAATATTCCCGTTGTTTTTCTAACGGTTGACGATCAAAGAGAAAGCGAAATAAAAGGCTTGAAAATGGGAGCAATGGATTTTATTCTTAAACCTTTTGAGCCCGAGATTATGCTTTCAAGAATCAATAAGATACTTCAAATTGAAGATTTGAGAAAGAATTTATCTAATTCCGTTAAAAAAGACCCTTTAACCGGGGTAATAAACAGAAAATACATTGAAGAAGAAGTAGATAAATATTTTGTTTCGAGAAATAAAGCTGTATTTCTTATTCTTGATGTTGATAATTTCAAGACGGTTAATGACAGATACGGTCATATGTTCGGCGACTCCGTCCTTTGTAAATTTTCGAACATCCTTAATTCAAAAATCGGTCCAAGAGATATAGTTGCCCGACTCGGCGGTGATGAATTTGCTGTATTTCTTAAGGGAGATTATTCGGATGAAGAGATTAATTCGTATTGTCAGATGATTCTTGATTGTGTTCATACGGATATGAAAGATCCTTCCGAGAGTACTTACGAACCCGGTGTTTCCATAGGAATTTCCGTTGCACCCGATGACGGTACTGATTTTAATTCTTTGTATCACAGAGCAGATAAAGCACTGTATTATATTAAGCAAAACGGTAAGGATTATTTTCATTACTACAAACAGAGAGAAGAAAATCTTAATTCACAGCTTGTTAATTTTAACAGTGAAGTTGATATGAAAAGAATTGAGAATCTTATCAAAGAACCGAATGAACGCGACGGTGCGCTCAGGGTAGAGTATGACGGGTTTAAACATATTATGCATTTTGTTTCGAGATCCGTTCAAAGAAGCGGTCAGAGTATAAGAATTATACTGTTTACTTTGTCTCATTCTTCAAATGTTCATATTACTACCGAGCAGCTTGAAATTGCGATGCATGAAGTTGAAAGAGCGATTGTTGTATCTTTGAGGCAGGGTGATGTTACAACGCAATACAGTTCATTTCAGTATCTTACAATGTTGCTTAATACGACTGAAGAAGATTCAAGAGCCATTGCTCAAAGAATTATTTTGACCTGGCAGGATATAACCGAAAATAAAGATTTATCGTTGCAGTATGATCTTAAGAATATTGATACGATAAATTAGATGATAGTCCATTAATATTTGTTAAATAAAAAAACAGCGCTTTTTGCGCTGTTTTTTTAACGTTCACTAAGTGAGATATAATTTTTATCTTCCATAATGGGTTTATATGCAGGTCTGATTATTTTTCCGTTGTTTGATAATTCTTCAAGTCTGTGAGCTGACCATCCTGCAATTCTTGCGATTGCAAACATCGGAGTGAACAGTTCCTGAGGAAGACCGAGCATTTCATATACAAATCCTGAATAGAA
>JAZQNT010000327.1:0-2740 GCA_045627505.1 Nocardioides sp. | reverse complement strand
ACTGGAGCGCGGCGTCCGAGCCCCCATCCTGCTGACCGGACTGCTGATCCTCCTGCTGGCCGTCCTGCTGGCCGTCCGGCTCCTGGTCCTGCTGGCCGCCGGAACGGTCGCCGGGCTGCCTCTCGTCGTCCCCGCCACGCTGGCCGCCCTGCTCACGGTCCCGCGGACCGCCCGGCTGGCCGTGCTGCGGTCCGGGCTGGTGGCCGCCCCGCTGCCCCGGGCCCCCTTCCGAGAACCGGCTGAAGCCCGGGTCGGGCGGGCCGCCGCCCGGCCCGTCGTCGACGCTGACGCGCCCGAGGGCGAATCCAGCCGAACCGGCCACCGCGACGATGGCCACCCCGGCGACGAGGGGCTTGGCGTGCTCGCGGACCCACCTCGTGGATCCACCGAACCGCTTCGCCGACTGGTCGGCCTCGGGGGTCGGGGCCGAGGCGCCGGGGGGAACGGGTCCAGGGGCAACGGGTCCGGCCTGCGGCTCGGTGCCCGGCGCCGGGTGGGTGGCGTCAGTGTTGTCGGGGTACGGCCGACCCTCACTGCCGGAGCCGGGGGTGGGGTTGATGTTGGTGTTCATGTGTCCTCCTCACGTCCACCCCTCCACCTTCACGCGGCACGCTGGCGTCAGCCTGTAGCCGATCTGTGAGGCGGCTGAGAGCACGGGGAGGCTCGCGTCACAGGTCTGCTCGGCGCCGGGGTGCTCGCGCCGGTCCGCGCACCGCCCCCGCGGACGTCATGGGAATCGGGGGTCGCGACCAGCGATTCCTATGACGTCCGCAGGGGTGAGCAGCGGGTGTGCAGCGGGTGAGCGGGGTCGACACAGGGGGGCGACACAGGGTCAGAGGACGATTTGGTCGACCCACTCCGGGGAGACCTTGCTGACGTCAGCCAGCTCCCAGGACGGGTTGCGGTCCTTGTCCACCAGACGGGCCCGGACCCCCTCGATGAAGTCGGGCGACTGCCGCAGCCGGTCGGTCATCCGCAGCTCCAGCGCCAGGTCCTCGGCCAGGCTCAGGTTGGCGACCACGCGCAGCGCCTTCAGCGTCACCGCGACCGCAGCGGGCGAGCGCGAGGCGTAGAGCTCGGCAGCGGCCTGCGCGTCCGGGTGCTCGTGCGCCCGGAGCCGGTCGAGGATGGCCACCGGGTCGTCGCCGGCAAAGCACTCGTCCACCCAGGCGGCGGGCAGCGTCGGCTCCTCGGTCGGGACGGCGGCGAACGCGGCCAGCGCCTCGTCGAGCCCGAGCGTCACGATCGCCTCGACGAAGGCAGGCAGGTCGGAGGAGGGGACGAAGTGGTCGGCCAGGCCGACCGCGATCGCGTCGACGCCGTTCACGCTCTGCGAGCAGGTGCCCAGGTAGGTGCCCACCTCGCCGGTCAGCTTCTGCAGCATGCTCAGGCCACCGGTGTCGGGGTAGAAGCCGATACGGGTCTCGGGCATGCCGAGCGTGGCCCGCTCGGTGACCACGCGGACCGGGCAGTTGCCCGCGATGCCGCACCCGCCGCCGAGGACGAAGCCGTCCATCAGCGCGACCACGGGCTTGGCGCAGGCGTCGATGTCGGCGACCACGCCGTACAGGTCGGCCCAGAACGGCAGCGCGTCCGCGCCGCTGCCGGTGGCGTCGGTGTGCAGGAACTTCAGGTCACCGCCGGCGGAGAAGGCCCGCTCCCCGGCGCCGAAGAGCACGACCACGTCGACCTCGGGGTCGGTCGAGGCCGCGGTGATGTTGGCGCGCAGCGCCTTCACCATGTCGTGGTTGAGCGCGTTGAGGCTGCGGGGCCGGTTCAGCTCCAGGAGGAGGACACGGCCGTCACGGCGGACAGCGAGCGGGGGTTGGGGTGCGGTGCTTGAAGTCATGACTGGTTCCAGTGGTCGAGTCCGGCACGACCAGCTTCGGGGCGGGCGACCCGGTCCGGGTCGCGCCCCCGGGCTCCCCCCCGGTGGCCGCGGTCGACGCGACGGGGTGTCGCGCCATGTTCACGAAGGCGCCGGGGCGGGAGTCGCGCCCTCCCCGGGCATCCGGACGCCCTCGTCAGGCGGTGACGTCACGAACCTGTCCATCGTAGGTCGGCACCTGCCTACCTACCCACCAGTAACGACAAGGTCACGTCGAGACGGTTCTCACGCGTAACACCCACCACACTCCCCCACCACACTCCCCCGCCGCACTCCGCCGCCACACGCCCACGCCGCGCACCCAAGCCGCGCTCCCGCCCCACTGCCATCCGCAACCGCGCCCGCGCCTGGGCAGAGCAGTCAGAGACGCGACAGCGCCGAACGGGCGGCGTGGTACCCGCTCATCCCGTGCACACCGCCACCCGGCGGGGTCGCCGAGGAGCAGAGGTAGATCCCGGCGGCCACCCGGTACGGGTCCAGCGCCGGGCGCGGTCGCGCGACGATCTGCCACGCGGTGTTGGCCCCGGTGCTGATGTCGCCGCCCACGTAGTTGGCGTTGTGTGCGCAGATCGCCCGCACGTCACGGACGAAGGTGGCCTCGACGAGCTCGGTGAACCCGGGGGCGTACTTCTCGATCTGGCCGGTGACCGCCGCGGTGGCGTCGCCGGTCCAGCCGTGCGGCACGTGCGCGTAGGCCCACACCGGGTTCACCCCGTCCCGGGAGCGGGACGGGTCGGCCAAGTACTGCTGCCCGACCAGGACGAACGGCTCCTCGGGCATCACGCCCCGCGCGGTGGCCGCCTCGGCCGCCGCCACCTGCGCGGCCGTGCCGCCGAGGTGGACGGTGCCGGC
>JAZQNT010000326.1:0-4285 GCA_045627505.1 Nocardioides sp. | reverse complement strand
GAATTCTGCGCCACCGCCAGCGTCGCCGGGAAGTCCGCCAGCATTCGATCGAGCTGCGACGTGTCAACCTTGATCGATATGTTCACGCCGTCGAGCGTCTGCGGGTGCCGAGCATGGGAGCGGTGTGAGGGTGGGCGTCCTGCGGAGGAGCATGAAACGAACAGGCCCGGAACAGGCGGGCACCGAGCAAGTGGGCACCGAGTACACAGGCACCGAGCAAGTGGGCACCGAGCAGATGAACAGGGTGCGGATGAACAGGGTGAGGACGACCGACGTGCTGGATGACCCGGACCACGACCGCGTCGCCCTGCGCGTGGAGCACGTCAACGTCGCCCACGACGGCCAGGACTTCGTCCGGGACGTCTCGCTGACGCTGCACCGCGGTGAGGTGACGGCGGTGCTGGGGCCTTCGGGGTCGGGCAAGTCCACCTTGTTGCGCGCGATCGCGGGGCTGGAGCCGGTCACCGCCGGCCGGGTGACCTTCGACGGCGTCGACCTGGCCGGGGTTCCGGTGCACCGACGCGGTTTCGCCCTGATGTTCCAGGACGGCCAACTCTTCGACCACCTCTCCGTGGCCGCCAACGTGGGCTACGCGTTGAAGCTGCAGCGGGTGCCCCGGGCACAGCTGCGGGAGCGGGTCTCCCAGCTCCTCGACCTGGTGGGGCTGGCCGGCTTCGAGCAGCGCCGTCCGGCGTCGCTGTCGGGAGGTGAGCGCCAGCGTGTCGCCCTGGCGCGTGCCCTCGCCGTGCAGCCGCGGCTGCTGCTGCTGGACGAACCACTCTCCGCGCTGGACGCTGCCCTGCGCAGGTCGCTGGCCGAGGACCTGCGACGGATCCTGAGGGCATCGGGGACGACGGCACTGATGGTGACCCACGACCACGACGAGGCGTTCGCGGTGGCGGACCGGATGGCCGTGCTCTTCGACGGTCGGCTGGAGCAGGAGGGCCCGATCGCCGACGTCTGGGCCCGCCCGGCCACCGCCAGGGCAGCCGTCTTCCTGGGCTACGCGTCGGTGCTCGAGGGTCGCGCGGCGCGGGTGGTCGAGGAGGCAGCCGGGCTCCCCGCCGCCCCGGACGGGCAGAGGCCGCCCGACCTGGCGGTGCGCCGCTCGGCGCTGCAGGTGCGCGAGCAGGGTCCTCTGGTGGGGCAGGTGGTCTCGATCTCCTCCACCCCGGAGCAGCTGCGCCTGCGGGTGGAGGTGGATGGCGCCGTGACGCTGGACGCGGTGGCTCGTCTCGACGCCACGACCGCGGTGGGGGAGCGGGTGCGGTTGCGGGTGGACCCGACCCGTGTGGCTCGGGTGCCGGGGCAGCAAGGCGCGCAGTGACGGCCGGGGCTGAGCGCCGGTGGGCGTCGGGGGGATCACACTGACGCGGTTCTCCGCGCCTCCGAACGTTTCCCCTGATGGGGCCGGGTACGGAGGCCGAGCCGCCGAACCCGCCCATGTTCCCCCCTGCCGCATAGGATGACCGTCGTGTACCGCCGTGCCTACGTCCTCCTGGTGACGATTCCGGTCGTCATGGGAGTCATCGCCCTGATCTGTGCCCACTCCGTGGACCGCTCCCTCGTCGACCCCGAGGGGTTCCTCGGGCCGAGCTGGACGCGCCTGCCGATGCTGGTGGTGGCCGCGCTCGTGGCCGACATGGTGCCCCAGTACTTCTGGAAGGGACGTGGGCGTCCCGGTCCGGGATGGGCTGCGATGAAGGAGCGCTGGCACACCTGGTGGACACGTGAGCGTCTGCTGCTGGTGGTGCTGGGCATCGCGAGCTACTACATCACCTACGTGAGCTACCGGAACATCAAGTCGTTCCTGCCCTTCGTCATGGGGGACACCAAGTACGACCGTGAGTTGCACGTGCTCGACCGGGCGATCTTCCTGGGGCACGAGCCGGCGACGGTCCTGCACACGGCGCTGGGCACGGGCATCGTGGCGCAGGTGCTGTCGCTGATCTACGTCACCTTCATCCCGATGGTTGCGGTGATGGTGGCGATCTACGCGGTCTGGTCGCGCAACATCCGCTTCGGCTACTGGTTCGTCGGTGGCCAGGTGCTGATCTGGTCGCTGGGCACCGCGCTGTACTACTGCCTGCCCACGCTGGGCCCGGGCTACCGCTACCCGTGGCTCTACACCGACCTGCCCAAGACCGGCGCCGGAGACCTGCTCGACGCGCTCTTCTACGGCCGGACCAGGATCACCTACGGCGACGTCGACAACGCGGTGCAGTCGATCGCGGCCTTCGCCTCGCTGCACACCGGGTGCACCCTGATCTGGGCACTGATGGTGCAGTACACGGTGCGCGCACGGTGGATCAAGATCGTGGCCTGGACCAACTTCGGCACCACCGTCCTGGCGACCCTGTACTTCGGCTGGCACTACGTCGCCGACGACATCGCCGGTGTCGCGATGGCGCTGGTCTCGTTCGTCATCGCGGGCTGGGCGGCTGGCATCAAGTTCACCAAGAAGGACCTGGGGGTGCCACCGAGCAAGGGCTCGGTCGCGCGCGCCGAGTTCGATCGTCAGGAGGCCGCGGGTGCGGCTGGGGCCGAACCGGCCGGAGTGCCCGGGGAGAGCGGCCAGAAGTCCGGCCAGAAGTCTGGACAGCAGTCCGGGAGCCCTGTTCCGTCCGCCGAGGTGGCCGCGGCTCCAGCCGATTGATTCGGCCGATTGACCCGGCCCACCTGACTCTGGGCCCGACTGGGGCCAACCGCTCCGCAGTTCTCGACGTAGTTCCTCGACGCAGTTCCTCGATGGTCCCCGTCGTCTCGCCACGTGCGAGGCGGCGGGGACCGATCTTTTTTTCTGTGACCTGTGCAACGCATGTTCACCGTGGTGCGCCTGGTGCTCGGGCCGTGTCCGCAGGTCAGCGCGGAATGACAACGGTGTAGTTCGAAATTACAAAGGTGTAGTGCGTCAAGTCGACACGCCGGGGGTGTCAGAAAAAGATGTTAAAACTGTTCCCAATGTGACGGATGGGAACTAGCGTCCTCGGTGTCGCGCCGGGCGGAGGGGAAGCCGCCCGAGCGCGTGGCCGTGGCGGGTCTTCGCCCGTCACGGCATCGACTTCCACCACCCCTGCCGAGGAGAACCCGTGCGCCTCCGCCGACTCGTCGCCGTGACCACCGCCAGCGTGCTGGTGCTGGGTCTGGGCGCCGTCTCGTACGCGGACGAGGGAGTTCCCAGTGGCGAGGAGGTGAGCCGGGCCCGGGACGCGGCCGAGGCCGCGGACCGCGACGTCGCGGCCGTCCGTGCCGAGCTGGCCGTCGCCGCCACCGAGGTTGAGCAGTCGCAGGTGGACGCCGCCATCGTGGCCGAGCGCTGGAACGGTGCGCGGTTCCGGCTGGACGAGGCCCGCGCCGCCGCGGCGCAGGCACGTGCCAACTCGCGGCTGGCCGCCTCCGACGTGGCCACCCAGCGCCAGAACTACGCCGACGCCCTGGTCCGCTCCTACCAGTCCGCCCCGACCGTCAGCAGCGTCTCGGCCATGGTGCAGGCCGACGGCATCTCCGACTACGTCGAGCAGCGCGCCACCATGGACAACGCCACGGCCGCACTCGAGGGGCGCTACGACCAGTTCCGGGCCTCGGCCACCGTCGCCGACCTCTCCGCCAGCCAGGCCGCCGAGGCCGAGGCGAGGGCCGCCGACCTGGAGCGCGAGGCGCTCGCACTGCGCCACCGGGCCGAGGCCGCGCAGCAGGCGGCGGAGCGCCGGGCCGACCAGCTGTCCGAGCGTCGCGACGAGCTGATCGCTGAGCTGGCCCGTCTGGAGGGCGTCTCGGTCACGCTGGCCGAGCGGCGTCAGGAGGGTCTGGAGCGCGAGGCTGCCGAGCGGGCCGCACAGGCACGCAGCGCCGAGCTCGATGCCCGCGCCGAGGAGTCGAGGGCGGCCGAGGCCGCCCAGCAGCAGTCCCAGCAGCAGTCCCAGCAGGAGTCACGGCGGGCTGCGAAGGCTGCCGCCGAGAAGGCGGAGGCTGCCACCACCCAGCGTGCCCGCCAGCAGGCCCGGGAGAGGGAGTGGGAGGCCGCCCGCGTCGAGGCCGAACGCCAGCGCGCAGCCGGGCGTCCCACCCCCCGCCCCGCAGGCGACATGGACACCACCCCCGCGCCGTCCGCCGGTGCGGCGGCCGCCATCGCGTTCGCGCAGGCCCAGCTGGGCGAGCCCTACGTCTGGGGCGGCGCCGGCCCGAACGCGTGGGACTGCTCCGGGCTGACCATGAAGGCGTGGGCAGCGGGCGGCAAGACGTTGCCGCACTGGTCGGTCGGTCAGTACCGCGCCACGACCCCGGT
>JAZQNT010000325.1:0-5385 GCA_045627505.1 Nocardioides sp. | reverse complement strand
GTGGACGGTCACCTCGAAGACCGACGACACGCTCCGCATCGTCATCACCGAGGTGCACCACGACTCCACCCACGACCTGGGGGTGGACCCGGGCCTGCAGAAGGACGGCGTCGAGAAGCACCTGCAGGAGCTGCTCGCCGAACACCCGGCCACGTTGCACGAGGGGCTGAGCCTGGTCCGGCGCGAGTACATGACCGCGATCGGTCCGGTCGACCTGATGTGCCGCGACGCCGACGGCCTGCACGTCGCGGTGGAGATCAAGCGTCGCGGCGAGATCGACGGCGTCGAGCAGCTCACCCGCTACCTCGAGCTGCTCAACCGCGACCCGCTGCTCACCGTCAAGGGCCCGGTCCGCGGCATCTTCGCCGCCCAGCTGATCAAGCCCCAGGCGCGCACCCTGGCCGAGGACCGCGGCATCTCGTGCTCGGTTGTCGACTACGACCTGCTGCGGGGCATGGACGACCCCTCCGAGCGCCTCTTCTGACCCGGACGTCACCACTTCCGGGGGCCCGGCCCCCTTCTCCCATGACGTCCACCTGAGGGTCCAGCGGGACGTCATAGCTTTCGGCGGTCCCGACCCGCGATTCCTATGACGTCCCGCTGGGGTGGTGGGTGGCTCAGCGGATGGGCGCGGCCAGCGGCAGCGAGCGGTCGACCAGGTCCCTCACCTTCGAACCACAGGTGTTGACCGCGTTCTTGTTGGTGCACCAGTAGGCCGAGGTACGCGTCCCCGTGGCGATGTCCTTGGCCCAGGTCGAGCCGAAGTCACGCAGGCGGGCGGTCTGGTTGGCGTTGGGGCTGCACAGGCCGCTCGCAGTGCCGAGGAAGTCGGTGTTCTCACCCTCCACGTCGGTGTGGCACGAGCCGCCCTGGGGGATGCCCAGGAAGTACCGATCCCAGACCAACTGGATCCCGGTGAACCCGCTGTTCAGCGAGTTCAGGGCACCGAACGAGTTGTTGAAGAGGTTCGAGACGCTGGGACGGGCGGCCACCGCCACGACGGGGCGCGTGCCATTGCCCGAGACCGCCTGGAGATCGGCGGTGAACCCGTCCGAGGCCACCGGGTCGAACAGGACGGCGCCGGCGAGGCGCGACGGGGCACGCTCGGCGACCCTGGCACCCAGTCGGGCCGCGAAGTGGCCCCCGGCCGAGTGGCCACCCGCGATCACCTTGGTCGGCAGCGGCCTGCCCGCCGGCGGAACCAGGGTGCCGTCCACGAGCGCGTCGGCCACGCGGTTGGCCAGGGCGGGGTTGCCGCCCGTCAGGTCGCCGTTGACGCACAGGACCATCACGCCCTTCTGCGCGATCGCCTTGCTGGTGCCCCGCAGGTGCCCGCAGTTGCGGGAGAAGCCGTGCTCCAGCACCATCAGGGCGCTGGCACTCGCCGTCGGCAGGTACCAGTCGGTGCTGGTACTCACCCCGCCGATGCTCCGCGCGGTCGTCACGCACGTGCTGGTGGACGAGCTGTAGTTGCTGCACGACGCGTCCGCGGCAACTGCTGGAGCCGTCGACAACGGGGCGAGTCCTGACAGCGCGGCAGCCAGCGCCCCCAGCGAAACGGCAAACTTCTTCATGCGTTCCTCCTACGTCAACCCGGGCGACTCCCGGTGGTGACGAAGGTAGGGACGCGCGTTCCTGCCGAACAGCCTCGCAACGGCGCGTCGCGACAATCCGTGACACATCCGTGCCCATCGTTCCGCGCACCGGAACAACGAGGGGCCTCAGGCGGCCCTGGTCTCCTTGGCCGCCTTCCTCGCCTCGAGGTCCGCGACCTTCACCAGGTGGCGCTTGTGCACGGTGTAGCCCTCGGGCAGCGTGCCCTCCTTGAGCATGCGCAAGGGACAGCGGCCGCACCTGGTCTTCGACTCACAGCACTTCTTCTTGGGAAGCTTGGCGACTGCCTGCTTCTCCTTCTTTCCCTTGCCCACATCCGGACCGTAACACGATTTAGGCGTACCTAACCAAGGTTAGGCTCCCCTTTGTGTCATCGGTGAGCAAGGGGGCTGTGGCCCCCCGGCGCCACCTCCGAAAGCCGCAGCCAACTCAGGCGAGGCCGTTGGCCCTGCGGATGACGTCCACGATGCCACCCATGATCTCGGTGAGCCCGAAGTCCTTGGGTGTGTAGACGGCCGCCACCCCCTGCGCCAACAGGTTCCTGGCGTCGGAGTCGGGAATGATCCCCCCGACGATCACGGGCACGTCCTGGAGCCCGGAGTCAGCCAGCCCCTTGAGCACGGCCGGAACGAGTTCCATGTGCGAGCCGGAGAGGATCGAGAGTCCGATGCAGTGCACGTCTTCGGAGACTGCCGCCGCGACGATCTGCTCCGGGGTCAGTCGGATGCCCTGGTACACCACCTCGAATCCGGCGTCACGTGCCCGCACCGCCACCTGCTCGGCGCCGTTGCTGTGGCCGTCAAGACCCGGCTTGCCGACGAGGAGGCGCAGACGTCCACCCAACTCCTCCCCCGTCGCCAACACGCGCTCGCGCACCCGCACCAGGGCCTCGCCCGCATCCGCCACACCCACAGCTCCACCCACACCCGTCGGAGCCCGGAACTCGCCGAAGACGTCGCGCAGCGCCTGGGCCCACTCACCGGTGGTGACGCCCGCCCGGGCAGCCCGGAGCGTGGCCTGCATGAGGTTCTTGTCCGTCTGCGCATCTGCGGCGAGAGCAGCCAGGGCCTCGGCCACAGCCGCATCGTCCCGCTGTTCCTTCCACGCGGCCAGGCTCTCCAGAGCGGCCTGCTCGGCCGCCGGGTCCGCGGCCTGGATGGCACCGTCGAGGTCCGCGGTGAGCGGGGAAGGCTCGGTGGTCTCGAACTTGTTGACGCCGACGATCACCTCGTCACCCGCCTCGATCCGGGCCCGGCGCGCAGCATGGGCGGAGACCAGCTCGGACTTCATGTACCCGGACTCGACGGCCGCGACCGCCCCGCCCATGGAGTCGATCTTCGCCATCTCGGCCCTCGCCGCCTCGACCAGCTCGGCAACCTTCGCCTCCACCACGGTGGAACCGTCGAAGATGTCGCCGTACTCGAGCAGGTCCGACTCGTAGGCCAGGACCTGCTGCAGGCGCAGCGACCATTGCTGGTCCCACGGGCGCGGCAGCCCCAGCGCCTCGTTCCAGGCCGGGAGCTGCACGGCACGGGCCCGCGCGTTCTTCGACAGCGTGACACCCAGCATCTCCAGCACGATCCGCTGCACGTTGTTCTCCGGCTGGGCCTCGGTAAGACCCAACGAGTTCACCTGCACGCCGTAGCGGAACCGGCGCATCTTCTCCTCCGTCACGCCGTAGCGCTGCGAGGTGATCTCGTCCCAGAGCTGCACGAACGCACGCATCTTGCACATCTCCTCGATGAACCGCACGCCGGCGTTCACGAAGAAGGAGATGCGACCGACGACCTTCTCGAAGTCATCCTCCGAAACCTGGCCGGACGCCTTCACCCGGTCGAGCACGGCGATCGCGGTGCTCAGTGCGTACGCCAACTCCTGCGCCGGAGTGGCCCCCGCCTCCTGCAGGTGGTAGCTGCAGATGTTGATCGGGTTCCACTTCGGGATGTTGTTGACCGTGTAGGCGATCATGTCGGCGGTCAGACGCAGGGAGTGCTCGGGCCCGAAGACGTAGGTGCCTCGGGAGAGGTACTCCTTGATGATGTCGTTCTGGGTGGTGCCGGCCAACCTGGCCGCCACCTCTACGGGCCCGAGGTCGGGGTTCTGCTCCTCGGCCACCACCTGGTAGAGCGCCAGCAGCCACATCGCCGTGGCGTTGATCGTCATCGAGGTGTTCATCTCCGTGAGCGGGATGTCCTCGAACAGGCGGCGCATCTCCCCCAGGTGCGGCACGGGCACCCCCACCTTGCCCACCTCGCCCCGACTCAACGCCGAGTCCGGGTCGTAGCCGGTCTGCGTCGGCAGGTCGAAGGCCACGGAGAGGCCGGTCTGCCCCTTGGCGAGGTTGGTGCGGTAGAGCGCGTTGGACGCGGCGGCCGTGGAGTGGCCCGCGTAGGTGCGCATCACCCACGGTCGGTCCTTGGCGTGCAGGGGCTCAGTCATGACCTGATGCTAAGTCGTTGTTAACAGCGAGTAACCCTGTCTCACGAGTTGCCTACGTCACGTTGACGCGACGCCCGCGGGCGCTCGCCGTTCCTCAGGCGGCCACCGGCGCCCGGTCCACCTCGAGCAGTCGCGCGAGCCGGGAGATGTGCAGCATCCGGAGGACAGAGGGGCCGCAGCCGCGCAGTCGCAGGTGCGTGCCCTGACGTGTCGCCCGCCTGGTCGCTGCGGCCAGCAGTCGCAGAGCAGTGACGTCGACCGCGCCGACCTCTGTGAGATCCACGACCACCTCACGCTCCCCACAACGCCTCAGGGTCGCGTTCACGACCTCCCGCACCTCGCTGGTGCTGCGGACATCGAAGTCCCCCCGCAGGAACAGGGTCGTCTCCTCCACGAAGATCTGCACGGTCCACCCCTTCGTCGACCCCCGAGGGCCGGTTTCCGAGGGCCTGGCGCTGCCCCCGGGAGATCTTGGCGGCCCACCCCGTTGTGTACCGCTCACGAACCTCTAGACGTCATTGATAGCCGGGAAGGTTGCCCAGACCAAGGACATTTCTTCGCCAACAACAGGGGTATCCGATAAACGAACGGCCGAAACCATGACCCTTCGGTAACGAGATGTGCATCACACCTGACCGGCGCTCCGGGCTGACTCGGCCTCGGCCACGGGCGCCCGCATGACCACCGACTACCCTCGATCCATGGTCAACCTCACCCGCATCTACACCCGGACCGGTGACGCCGGCTCCACCAGCCTCGGCGACATGAGCACGACGTCCAAGACCGACCTCCGTCTGGCGGCCTACGCCGACGTCGACGAGGCCAACGCACACATCGGCGTCGCGCTGGGAATCCCCGGGCTCGAGGAGGACGTGAAGGCCCTTCTGCTCCGCATCCAGAACGACCTGTTCGACGTCGGAGCGGACCTCTGCACCCCGGTCGTCGAGAACCCGCCCTACGAGCCCCTGCGCATCACCCAGGAGTACGTCGACCGCCTCGAGGCCTGGTGCGACGAGTACAACGAGCACCTGCCGAACCTGCGTTCCTTCATCCTCAACGGCGGCACCCCGGCGGCCGCCCAGCTGCACGTGGTTCGCACCGTGGTGCGCCGCGCCGAGCGCAGCGCCTGGGCCGCCTTCGAGGAGCACGGCGCGGTGATGAACGCCCTCGCGATCACCTACCTGAACCGCCTCTCCGACCTGGTGTTCATCCTCGCCCGGCATGCCAACCGGGAGCAGGGCGACGTCCTCTGGGTCCCCGGCGGCGGGCGGGACTGGTCCGACCCCCAGCACGGAGAAGGACCCGGACGAGTGGAGCGGGGCCTTCTGGCCT
>JAZQNT010000324.1:0-3257 GCA_045627505.1 Nocardioides sp. | reverse complement strand
TTCGGTGAGCTGGGCGTACTCCGCGGGGACCTGCGCGGCCGAGGTGAACTGACCGGCCATCAGGGTGGCGAGGTCGTCCGGCGCCAGCACCGCGTGGCCGGCGTGCACGGTGCGGATCGCGTCCACCAGCAGCGCCGGGCTCGTGCCCTTGAGCAGGAACCCGCTCGCGCCCAGCCGGATCGCGGTCGCGGCCCGGTCGTCGAGGTTGAAGGTGGTCAGCACGACCACCCGTACCGGCTTCGAACGCCCGGCCACCGCAACCGGGTCGAAGATCCGCCGCGTGGCCTCGACGCCGTCCATCTCCGGCATCCGCATGTCCATCAGCACCACGTCGGGCTCCAACGACCGTGCCGCGGCCACGCCTTCGGCACCGTCGGCAGCGGTCCCCACCACGGTGATGTCGGGGTGCGCGTCCAGGATCACCTGGATCCCGGCCCGGAAGAGTTCCTGGTCATCGACGAGCAGGACCCGGATCGGAGTCGGCGCGCCCTCAGCCGCACCAGCTCCGTCGTCCTCGCCGCGGGCCTCGTCGGGCACGGTCTGAGTCACTGCGTCCTGGGTCACTGCGTCCTGGGTCACTGCGTCGTTCCTCTCCTCGAGAAGTCATGGCCCTCCAACGTCCCCGGCAACGGGATCCACGCCGTCACCGTGTGGGTCGGCGGGTTGCTGCGTCGCCGGACGTCCAGACGCCCGCCGATGGACTCCAGCCTTCGCCGCATCCCGAGGACGCCCTGGCCGCCGCCCCTTCGGGAGACGCCCTCGGCCTCCCCCGGGGTTGCCCGGACCCGCGTGGGTTCGGCCACGACGTTCCCGTCCGGACCGAGGGTGAGCGGTTGGGTCTCGTCGACCGGGGCCGCAGGCACCGGGGACAGCGCCGCGGACAGCACCGGCTCCGACACCGCGTTGGCGACCTCCAGCCGCAGGTCCCACGCCCAGTGCCGCTCCACCAGGATCGGCTCCGACTCCGCCCCGTGCCGCACCGCATTGGTGAGCATCTCCTGCACCACCCGGTGCGCGACGGTCGCCAACTCCGGCGGCAGCGGACGCGGCTGCCCCTCCTCGACGAACTCCACCCGACGCCCCGACGCGCGCACCGCGTCCAGCATCGCGTGCAGCTCCTCCACCGCAGGCGGGGACTGCGGGGCTCCGGCCGTCGCCGACAGCACCCGACGCACGTCCTCCAGGGAGGTCTGGGCCGTGGTCGCGATCGTCTCCAAGGACTGACGCACCTGCGCCTCGTCCCGGTGGAACTGCGCGGCCTGGGCCTGCGCCAGGATCACGGTCAGCGAATGGCCCACGACGTCGTGGACGTCGCGTGCCAGCTGGGCCTGCTGCTCGCGGACGTGGGCGACCTCCTCGGCCTGGTCGCGCTCCGCCTCGGCCGCGGCCGTCTCCCGCACCGCGGCCACCGACCGGTTGCGGAAGCGCACCACCAGACCCGCCAGCCAGGGGCTCAGCAGGACCAGCAGGGTCGAGGCGCCGATGATCAGCCGCCAGTCCACCGTCTGGTACAGGTTGTAGGCATAGTCGTAGGCACCCCAGTCCCCCGCCAACCGGGAGACGACAAATGGGTCGAGAGCGGCGAAGACCACCACGATCCCCAGCGGGACGGAGAGTCCGCTGAGCCACAGCGTGACGCGACTCCCCCACGCCGAGCAGGCGAAGCCCACCGAGGCGGTCATCACCAGGGCCAGCTGCGGCGGGACGCCCATCACCGTCACCGACAGCAGCACAGCCCACATCAGAGCCAGCGACAGCCCGGGGATCCGGGCTGCGAGTGTCACCGCCACGACGGCGACCAGCGAGAGGGTCAGCGCGGTCTCGCGCTCGCCGTTCAGGAGGTAGCGCAGGTAGGGGTCGCGGTCGTCCGCGTAGCCCACCAGCGCGAAGACCAACGTCAGCAGCCCGAACAACCCGTAGACCAGGTCGCGACGCTTCAGCCGGATTCGGCGAGGGGCCGCGGGCACGGGAAGAGGACTGGGCTGCGGCACACCGGATGTTCTCACGCGCGTCCCTGCTGCCGCGCGACATCTCCCGGCCGGACCTGCCCGGGCCTCGCCCAACGACGCGACGCCGGCTCCTCCACCGCGCGCCACGACAGCTCGGCGGCCAGCAGGGTCAGGGCCACCCCGACCACCGCCTCCAGGAACACCGGCGCGTCGAGCACCCGCAGCCACAGCGCGATCGGGTAGTTCCACAGGTACGCCGCGTAGCTGCGACGCCCCAGCCACACCAGCGCGTCGACGGCAGCCCCCACGGACGGCATCCGCAGCGTGCTCGCCCGCGCCGCCAGCACCAGCAGGCAGGTCAGCACCGCGACCAGCGGCGCCACCACCGTGTACGTCCACCAGCTCCCCCGCACCGGCAGAAGTGCGAGCACGAGCAGCGAACCCCAGGCCAGCACCTGGACGCGCACACCGGGAGGCCGGTCGAGACCCGAGCGCCACAGCAGCGCCGACGCCCCACCCACCACGAAGCAGACCGCCCAACTGGTCGGCAGCACGTAGGCCAGGTCGGCCGCGGAGCCCAGCCACCCCGCAGTCACGGCGAGCGCGACGCCGCAGACCAGGACCGCCACGCCCATCAGCTCGGGCCCCCGCCCGCGCACCAGCGCCAGGGCAACCAGCACCGGCCACACCAGGTAGAACTGCTCCTCGCCCGCCAACGTCCACAGGTGGAAGGCGGCGTCGCTCACCTCCACCCCCAGCGGCAGGTTCGCCGTCCAGGTGGACGCCACCAGCCAGGTGCCCGGCAGCGTGGCCCGGTCGCCCAACGGGTCCAGCACGAGCACCACCGCGGAGAAGACCAGCAGCCAACAGAGGAGCGCCGGCACCAGGCGCACGGCCCGACGCCGGTAGAAGTCGGCGAACGCGATCCGCCCGGTGCGCGCGTGCTCGTCCAGCAGGCCGGAGGTGATCAGGTGCCCCGACAACGCGAAGAACATGACGACGCCCACCACCCCGGCTCCCGGGAAGAGGTCCGGCATCGCGTGTCGGGCCATCACCAGCGCCACGGCGACGCCACGCAGCACGTCGATGCCCCGCGATCGGCCCTGTGATCGGGCCTGCGATCGGGCCCGCGATCGGGCCCGCCCAGCGCCCGTGTGAGCCGCCTCCTCTCGCACCGCCGGGTCCGCCGGAGCGCTCACCGCCGGGTCCGCCGGAGCGCTCACCGCGCAGCCCGGACGAGCTCAGCCAGCAACCGCGGGTAGGGCAGGCCGGCCGCGGCGGCCATCAACGGCACCTGTGAGGAGGCGG
>JAZQNT010000323.1:0-5007 GCA_045627505.1 Nocardioides sp. | reverse complement strand
GCCCAGGTCGAGGCCGAGCTCGGCCAGCACCCCCGGCAGCCGGTCCTCGAGGTCGGCGGCACCCGACGCCATCCAGCGGTCGAAGGCGCTCGCGTAGGCGTCGTCGGCGCCGGGGACGTCCGAACCGAGCAGCGCGGCGGTGCGCTCCATCTCCGCGGTCGCCTCCGTGCACCCGGTGCGACGTCCGACGTAGGCGGCGATGCTCTCGCCCTCGACCCGCTCGTGCTCCTGCGGCAGGTACCCCACGAACGCGTCGGCCGGGGCGCTCGAGACGGTGCCGTCCAGCGGCTCCACCAGCCCAGCGAGGATCTTCAGCAGCGTCGACTTGCCGGACCCGTTGGCGCCGACCACGCCGACCACGTCACCGGGGGCGACGGTCAGGTCCAGGCCTTCGAAGAGGGTGCGGTGGCCGTGGCCACCGGAGAGGTTCTTGGCGACGAGGGTTCCACTCACCCCTGAAGCGTAGGCGCAGACCGCCCCAGAACAACTCGCGACAACTCCCGACAGGTCCCGACAGGTCCCGCTGGCGACGACTCCGCGGCCGCGGGGCCGGCGGCGTGGCCGTGGGTGCGGACCTCCTCGCTCACCCCTCCAGCGCCGCCGCCTCCTCGTCGCTGAAGACCCGCGAGCGGATCAGGAACCGCACCCCCT
Source organism: Nocardioides sp. (assembly GCA_045627505.1). Classification (GTDB taxonomy): domain Bacteria; phylum Actinomycetota; class Actinomycetes; order Propionibacteriales; family Nocardioidaceae; genus Nocardioides. The sequence continues at coordinate 4,356 of JAZQNT010000323.1, read as the reverse complement.
CGGGCGCCTCCAGCGAGAACCCGGCGCCTCGTCCCTCCACCACATCGATCGTGAGGTGGGTGTGCTTCCAGTACTCGAACTGCGCCGCCGACATCCACACCTCCACCGGCGGGACCTCCGCCGTCCCCGGCTCATTGACGTCCAACGTCCCCAGCAACACGTCGGCGTCGCCGGTGCGGAACTCCCCGACCGGGAAACACATCGGGGACGAACCGTCGCAGCAGCCACCGGACTGGTGGAACATCACCGGCCCGTGCAGAGCGACCAGGCGGCGGATCAGGTCCGCCGCCTGGTCGGTCACCGCGACGCGACGCGTGGGGGCGTCGGGCATCAGAAGAACCCGAGCTTGTCCGGGCTGTAGGAGACCAGCAGGTTCTTGGTCTGCTGGTAGTGGTCGAGCATCATCTTGTGGTTCTCGCGCCCGATCCCGGACTGCTTGTACCCGCCGAACGCGGCGTGCGCCGGGTAGGCGTGGAAGCAGTTCGTCCAGACCCGCCCGGCCTGGATGGTGCGACCAGCACGGAACGCCTGCGAGCCGTCACGGGTCCAGACGCCGGCACCGAGGCCGTAGAGGGTGTCGTTGGCGATCTTCATCGCGTCCGCCTCGTCGTCGAACGAGGTGAGCGAGACGACCGGACCGAAGATCTCCTCCTGGAAGATCCGCATCGAGTTCTGCCCCTCGAAGACGGTCGGCTGCACGTAGTAGCCCTCGGCCAGGTCGCCGTCGAGCATCATCCGCTCGCCGCCGGTGAGCACCTTCGCGCCCTCCTGCCGGCCGATGTCGAGGTAGGAGAGGATCTTCTCCAGCTGGTCGTTGGAGGCCTGCGCACCCATCATCGTGGTGTCGTCGAGCGGGTTGCCCATCTTGATGGCCTCGACCCGCGCGAGCGCCGCCGGCACGAAGGTGTCGAACATGCTGCGCTGCACCAGGGCCCGCGACGGGCAGGTGCAGACCTCGCCCTGGTTCACGGCGAACATCGCGAAGCCCTCGAGCGCCTTGTCGTAGAAGGCGTCGCGGTCCTGGTCGATCGACTCGAAGAAGATGTTCGGGCTCTTGCCACCGAGCTCGAGCGTCACCGGGATGATGTTCTCGCTCGCGTACTGCATGATCAGGCGGCCGGTCGTGGTCTCACCGGTGAACGCGATCTTCGCGATCCGCTTGTTGGACGCCAGCGGCTTGCCGGCCTCGACGCCGAAGCCGTTGACGATGTTGAGCACGCCGGGCGGCAGCAGGTCCCCGACCAGCTCGGCGATCTTGAGGATCGACCACGGGGTCTGCTCGGCCGGCTTGAGCACCACCGCGTTGCCCGCGGCCAGCGCCGGGGCCAGCTTCCAGACCGCCATCAGGATCGGGAAGTTCCACGGGATGATCTGGCCGACCACGCCCAGCGGCTCGTGGAAGTGGTAGGCGTAGGTGGTCTCGTCGATCTCGGAGACCCCGCCCTCCTGGGCCCGGATGCAGCCGGCGAAGTAGCGGAAGTGGTCGATCGCCAGCGGGATGTCGACGCCGAGGGTCTCGCGCACCGCCTTGCCGTTGTCCCACGTCTCCAGGACCGCGATGTCGGTGAGGTTGGCCTCGATCCGGTCGGCGATCTTGTTCAGGATGGTGGCGCGCTCGGCTGGCGACGTCCGTCCCCAGCCGGGTGCGGCTGCGTGCGCCGCATCCAGGGCAGCCTCGATGTCCTCCCCGGTGCCGCGGGCGATCTCGGTGAACGGCTTGCCGTTGACCGGGCTGACGTTCTCGAAGTACTGGCCCTTCACGGGCGCGACCCACTCGCCGCCGATGTAGTGGCCGTATCGGGACCTGACCTCGATGGGCGAGTCCTTGGAACCGGGTGCTGGATAGGTGGTCACGTCGTTCTCCTCAGGGCACGGACTGCAAGGGACGCTCACCCGGTCGAGCGGAACCCTCCGACGCCGCACCCGAGTGAGGTGGATCACACCGTACGAAGTGGGACGTTGCACCGACGTTGCGCCGACGTTGCACCGGTGCCGACGCCGGCCGTCACGCTGGCCGTCATGGCAGGCCCCGCACCCCCAGCTCGACGTCGAGCCGCGCGATCTGACCGTCCACCAACCGCAGCAGCGGCGAGCCCGGACCGAGCGCCGTCTGCAGCGCGAGCCACACCTGGTGGTCGTCGCGCCCCCAGACCGAACGGGTCCAGGTGGACATCAGGTCGGCCCGGCCCGATCCGATCACCTGCGCCCGCAGGCCGTCCACCAGTGCGGCGCGCAGCCGCTCCACGCCGGGCGCGACCGAGCGCGGCAGCAGGAGACCGGCGTAGCGGGCGAGCGCCCCCGCCAGGTCACCGGCCCCGGCCCGGTCCGTGACCTCGGCCCAGTCGGTGCGCACCTCGGCCACGAACCGGTAGGGGCGCGAGGCGAGCACCGCGTCGCCGAGCAGCTGCCGCAACCGGTTCACCTCGGCGCGCAGCGTGGAGGCGGCGAAGTCGTCGGGGTAGAGCAGCACCCCCAGCTCGTCGCCCGAGAGACCACGCGGCGCGGAGGCGAGCAGCACCACGATCTCGGAGTGCCGCGGGCTCAGCCGCACCTGTTGGCGCCGACCGTCGACGTGGACGTTGAGCAGCGCCTCCGAGCGCCCCAACGCCTCGAGGTGCACCTGCAGCCGCCCCGGACGCTGCTCCACCGGCGGCCCGGAGGCGGTCAGCAGCCGGTGCGCCAGCTCGGTCTCGGCCATCCGGGCCGCGGCGCGCACCATCGCCAGCGTCTGCGGCACCCCCACCTCCGGGCCACCGGTGACGTCCAGGACCCCGAGCAGCGCACCGGTCACCGGGTCGTGCATCGGGGAGGCCGCGCAGCTCCACTGCTGCACCGAGCGCCGGAAGTGCTCCTGCCCGATCACCTGCACCGGTCGGTCGAGCGTCACCGCGACGCCCGGGGCGTTGGTGCCGACCAGGCGCTCGTCCCAGTTGGCGCCCTCGACGAAGCCGATCCGCTCCGCCCCGCGCAGGGCCGAGGGGGTGCCGCAGACCCAGAGCAGCTGGGCCGAGGCGTCGGAGATCGCCATCACCGCGTCGCAGTCCCGCGCGGCCTGCCCGAGCACGTCCTCGAGCAGCGGGAAGACGGCGGCCAACGGGTGCGTGGCTCGGTGTTCGCGCAGTGCGTCGTCGCTCAGGGTGATCGGGGCGTGGTCGGCGTCCGCCTCCACCCCCGCGGCGGCCGAGCGCCGCCAGGAGTCGGCCACCTGCGCACGCAGCCGTGTTCCATCCCCCCGGGACGCGGGGCCCGAGGACGAGGTGGCGGCACGGTGGCCACTCGACGTCACCTTCTCCAGTGAACTGGATCAGGCCAGCGGGTTCAAGGTGTGCTGGCCGGGCTGGGCAAGACGTCCGCGCTGTCGCAGCAACGTGTGGGCAGGCAGTTCGACTGCGGACCCCACGGGCCGGGCGTGAATCCCCCTCGAACCCCGCCCAACTGCCTGCCGAACCGTTGCGGCACCGGTCATCCACCCGACGAGGTCGCACGTTTTCGCCCCACGAGGCCCGCAAAGCCAGATGCTGGTCCCATGCTCACCCCGACTCACGTCGCGACGGCCACCGCGGACGACCTGGAGGCTGCCGCCGAGACCCTCGCCCTGGCGTTCGAGAGCAACCCCTGGACCGACTGGGTCATCCCCGAGGACCGACGACTGGAACGCCTCTTCGAGGTGCAGCGCCTCTACCTCGCCCACGCCCTCGAGCACGGGCAGGTGTGGGTGGCCCCGGCGACCGTCGGCGTGATCGCCCTGCTCCCCAGGGACGCCCCGGACCCGTCCGACGAGGTGATCGACCGGATCATCGACCTGCACGGCGATCGGGTGGACCGGCTGGCCGGAGTGCAGTCGACGGGTCCCACCACCGACTCCTGGCACGTGGAGACCCTCGGAGTGCGTCCGGAGGCGCGCCGTCGCGGCGTCGCCAGTGCACTGCTCGTGGCGGCGCTCAGCGAGGCCCGCAGGGTGCGGGTCCCGGTGACCCTGGAGACCTCTGACGAACAGAACCTGCGGCTCTACGAGCGGTACGGGTTCGTGGTCGCCGACCACTCCCGTGCCCCCGGCGACGGGCCAGACGTGTGGTCGATGGTCCGGACCGTCTGACCCCCCGCGCCATGCGTGACGTCAGGCGTGCCGGCGGATGTCGGCGGCCAGCCCCGGCCCTGCGATCGGGCGTCGCGGGCGTGTCCGCGACGACGGGACGTGACCCAGGGCCTCGCGCTGCGCCACCCTCATGGCGTGGTCACCGCGGCCCCACGAGGAGCGGGTCCACGCCGCCATGAGGTCGACGCGCCCCGACTCCAGCACCGCTGAGCGCAACCGGGCGTGCAGCGCCTCGCGCGCCCGGACCACCCCCGGAGCGC
>JAZQNT010000322.1:0-2338 GCA_045627505.1 Nocardioides sp. | reverse complement strand
GGAGAGCACGAGGCCGGAACCATGAGCAGGAACGGGCAGGTCGACAACGCGGGAGCCGGGAAGGGAGCCGGGAAGGGAGCCGGAGTGCCCCCGACGGAGCAGACAGTGGTCGTGCGCAGGCCGGGAGAAGGGCCGGCGACCTGGGCGATGGGCTCGCTCTTCGAGCACCTGGTCCGCGCCTCGGACACAGGAGGACTGCTCGGCGTCTCGCTCGTGACCCAGCCGCCGGGGATCGCCACGCCGCTGCACCGGCACACCCAGGAGGCCGAGGCGTTCCTGGTCCTGGAGGGCCGGGTGGGCTACCGCGCCGGTGACGAGACCTACGAGCTCGACGACGGCTGCTTCATCTACCTCCCCCGGTCGATTCCCCACGCCTTCCGCATCCGCGGAGACCGGCCCGCCCGATTCGTGGCCTTCACCGCCCCCGGCGGGCTGATGGACCTGTACGACGAGGTCGGGATCCCCGCGGCTGAACGACGCATCCCCGGTCCGGACGGCCAGCCGCCCGAGGTGGAGTTGCCGAAGTGGGCCGAGGTCGGGCCCCGGTACGGACTGGAGGTGGTCGGCCCGGGGATCCCGGAGTAGCAGCCCCGGGCGGCGGGACGTCGCCGCTCAGTCGAGCGGGTTGAGCCGGCGCTCCTCGCGGTCCAGCAGCGCCTGCGCGGCGGCGTAGGTGCCGGAGGAGTAGGCCCCGATCGAGCGCTCCTCCCACAGCGCCTGTTGCATCGCGTTCAGGTAGCGGCGCTGGACGATCTCCGCGCGCTCCCAGCTGTCGGGCTTGCGCTTCCTGAGGTCGGCGGGGACGCCGCGCAGCACCGGGACGAACCGGCGGGCCAGCCACTGCCTCATCTCCGGGTCGAGCGGTTCACCGTCCACCGTCGCCTCCTTCAGCGGACCCAGGACCTCGACGGTGCGCTGCGCGAGCTGGGCCATCAGCTGGGCGTACTCGGCGTTGCGCTTCGTGGTCGGTAGAACTGTCACGTCGACCCTGCGGATCAGCGCCGACAGGGTGCCGCCGAGGCCGACCAGGGTGGCCACCGAGACCATGAGGGCCACCAGCACCAGGAGGGCGCGGTACTCGGTGTCCGTCGGGATCGACTGCGCGGCGGCCAGCGTGACCACGCCACGCATGCCCGCCCAGGCCAGCACCAGTCCGTCCCCGTTGGTGATCGGCTCACGCTGCCTGAACTGTGCGTCGGCGATGCTCCGGGCCATGCGTCGCCGCAGTCGCTCCTCCCGCATCCTCCGGGGCCACCGCTTCGGGTAGAGAGCCTCCAGCCGCTCCTCCACCTCGACGGCCCATGCCTGCGCGCGCTTGAAGCGTCGTCGGCGTATGCCCCGCTCGATGAGCAGCGGGACGCCCACGCCCAGGAACCGGAGTGCCACCAGCATCGCGACCACCACGGCGACCAACAGCCACACGTCCGCAGCGGGCAACTCCCCGCCGGCGTCATCGATCAGCCTCGGGAGCTCGAGCCCCATCAGCACGAAGACCCCCGACTCGAGGACGAAGTTCACCGTCGCCCAGTTGGTCGCCTCGGTCTGCCGGTCGTGCGCGGTGAAGTGCCGAGGCGCCATGTGCCCGGTCACCAGGCCGGCAACCACCACCGCCAGCACTCCCGAGGTACCCATCTCCTCGGCCGGGAAGAAGGCCAGGAACGGCACGGCGAAGGAGATGGTGGTGTTGAGCACGGGGTCCCCCAGCCGGGCGCGCAGGAGCACGGTCAGGAATCCGACCGCCAGGCCCACGGCGACGGCGCCCACCACCGCCCACAGGAGCGCCAACGTCGCCTGGCCCAGGCTGAAGCTGCCCACCGAGGCTGCAACCAGTGAGGCGCGCAGCAGCACCAGCGCGGTTGCGTCGTTGACCATGCTCTCGGCCTCGAGCACCGTCATCACCCGCGGCGGCAGCCCCAGCCGCCTGCCGACCGCGGTCGCCGCCACCGAGTCCGGGGGACCCACCACCGCACCGAGCGCGATGCAGAGCGCCAACGGAATCTGCGGGAAGAGCGCGTGCACCACCAGGCCCAGCAGCACCGCCGAGACGATCACCAGGCCCACCGAGAGCCAGGCGATCAGCAGGATGTTGCGCCGCACGTCGACGATCGGTATGCGCACCGACGCGGCGTAGATTGCCGGATATTTTCTCTGCTGTCCGGACAAAAACAGAATTATCAGAACATTGGCGGTTTTGGTCTTTCTTTCCGTATTTCTGCCCAATCAGATGTATTCAGCGGCATACAATACTCATTTTACTCAGCCCGAAACAAGGGATGTTATGATGAAATATCTTTTGGATGAATGCAGAGGAAAATCGATAGGTCTGCGCACAGGCCGA
>JAZQNT010000321.1:0-3661 GCA_045627505.1 Nocardioides sp. | reverse complement strand
ATGGCCTGCTTGCGACGGCCGACCGCTGCGCCGGGAACCGACAGCACGTGGCGCGGGGCGCTGGCCTGGGCCTCTTCGGCGGGCGTCTCAGTGGAGTAGTTCTGCGGGGCATAAAACTGAACATCAATGCCATTGCATCGTTGTTGACACTTCCCGAAAGAAGAACAAGTGACGGATGAACCGAAAGCACAAACAAAGAAAATGCCCGGGCTTTTGCGGAAATATCAAACTCTTTAAGAATTCTGTAAGCGTAAATCAAAATGATTATCGAACAGACAAAAGGTATCACCTGTATGGATTCTTCCAAAAAAGAAGTATCCTTGACAAAAAGTCCCAAAAATCTCATCCATAACGCACTAACAAAATGATGAAGCGGCGGATGGTGGAACTGATATACGGTGGTCGGATCAATATCAGGAAGACACCCAACCGATCGCGCTGGACGACGTGGTCACCTACCTGGCGGCGGTGGTGGGCGACGAACGGGCGTTCGGGCGGGCGTTCGAGATCGGCGGCTCCGACGTGCTCACCTACGGCGACATGCTCCGGATCGCGGGTGAGGAGATGTCCGGTCGCACGATCCCGATCATCGGGGTACCGGTGCTGACCCCGCGGCTGTCGTCCTACTGGTTGGCGCTGGTGACCGACGTCGACGTGACCACCGGGCGCAACCTCATCGACTCGATGTCCACCGAGGTCGTGGTCACCGACCACGCGATCGACGCCCTGGTCCCCCACCGGCCGATGGACTACCGCACCGCGGTCCGCAAGGCGCTGGACGATCGGGAGCGCGCCACCAGCGCGGGCTGATCCGCCGCGCCGGGCCCCTCGCGCCCCACCGGTTGTGGTCGCAAACTCGGCGTTCTCACAGCCATTTCCGGTGGGGCGCCATTTCCGGTGGGCGCCATTTCCGGGGGGCGCCAGGGCCAGCACCCGGAAATGGCCTCAGGGGCCGGGAAGACCCGACCCCTGAGGGATGAAGATGCTGCTGGACGTCAGCGACGACCGCTGAACGAGGCGGCGCTGTGGCTCGAGGAACCACCCTGGCCACCCGAGCGGCGCTGACCGCCACCCTGACCGCCCGAGCGACGCTGACCGCCACCCTGACCGCCCTGCTTGGCCTGACCGCCCTGACCGCCCTGGCCACCGGAGCGACGTCCGCCGCCCTGGCCCTTGCCGGCCGGAGCGCCGCCGCGGGACTGACGCCCCTCCGCGCTCGCCGTGCCGTCGGCGTTCACCTTCGGCTTGCCCGAACGCGTGAACTCGGAGTTGCCCTCCTTGCGACGCTGGCGGTTGCGACCACCGGACTTGGCCTCTCCGCCGTTCGCACTGCTGCGCTGCGGCTGCGGGGCCACCTCGGGCTCGTAGCCGCCGGCCACCAGCTTCCGCTCGCCCGGGGCGAGCTTGGCCAGGATCGCGTCCTTGACGGAGGTGATCTTGTGGATGGTCGGCTTGATGCCGGCCTGACGGGTCAGGTCGCGGACGTCCTTGACCTGCTCGTCGGTCATCAGCGTGACGACGGTGCCCTCGGCGCCGGCGCGGGCGGTGCGGCCCGAGCGGTGCAGGTACGCCTTGTGCTCCGACGGCGGGTCGGCGTGGATGACCAGGGAGACGTCGTCGACGTGGATGCCGCGGGCGGCGACGTCGGTGGCGACCAGGGTCATGGCCTTGCCGGAGTGGAACGCCTCCATGTTGCGGGTGCGGGCGTTCTGGCTCAGGTTGCCGTGCAGGTCGACCGCGGTGACGCCGTTGCGGTTGAGCTGGCGGGCCAGCCCCTTGGCGCCGTACTTGGTGCGGGTGAAGACCACGGTGCGGCCGGGGGCCGAGGTGAGGTCGGTCAGCACGGGCAGCCGGGCGTCGCGGTGGATGTGCAGGACGTGGTGGGTCATCTTGGCGACCGGCGACTGCGCCGAGTCGGCCTCGTGGGTGACCGGGTTGTGCAGGTAGCGCTTGACCAGCACGTTGATCGCGCCGTCGAGCGTGGCCGAGAACAGCAGGCGCTGACCGGACTGCGGGGTCTTGTCCAGGATGCGCTTGACGCCGGGCAGGAAGCCCAGGTCGGCCATGTGGTCGGCCTCGTCGAGGATGGTGACCTCGACGGCGGACAGGTCGCAGTGGCCCTGGCCCATGAGGTCCTCGAGGCGGCCCGGGGCGGCGACGATCACGTCGACACCCTTGCGCAGCGCCTGGACCTGCGGGTTCTGGCCGACGCCACCGAAGACGGTCTGCACGCGCAGGCCGGCCACCTTGGCCAGGGGCTCGAGCGAGTCCTTGATCTGGGTGACCAGCTCGCGGGTCGGAGCCAGGATGATCGCGCGCGGCTTGTTCGGCATCGCGGGCATCTTGGCGGCATCGAGGCGGGCGACCAGCGGCAGCAGGAAGCCGTAGGTCTTGCCCGAGCCGGTGCGTCCGCGGCCCAGGACGTCGCGTCCGGCCAGCGAGTCGGGAAGCGTGGCTTCCTGGATCGGGGTGGGAGAGGTGATGCCCAGCTTCTCGAGGACGTTCACGAGGTCTGCGGGCACGCCAAGTTCGGCGAAGTTCATGTGGATTCTCATCTGTTGGTGTCTCACCAACGCGCGTCCCGCCGGCGGCGGGCTGGCGACGTGTACGTCGCCGCGTACCTCGCGAGTGCGAGGGCGAACACCGAGCGGAGTGCACGGGAGTCTGGCTCCCGGAGCGCCCGGCGTGGGGTTCGCGGACCCACCGAGGCAAGACTGGACGGTGGTCCGCCCAACAGCCTAGGGGTGGATCGGCTCGCGTCAAGCATCGAGACGCAGGTCTCGTCGGTCACAGGCGCACGGAACGCCCCCGGACGACCTACTGCGCGGCAACGGTGACGTCGGTGGTCTCCTGCACCGAGGTCACTCCGGTGGCCCCGTCCTTGCGCAGCAGCACCGTGGTGCGGGTGCCCCCGTCCGGCTGGTCGGCGACCCGCACCTCCACCTGGACCCGACCGTCGGGCGAGGCGAACGGCGTCAGCTCCTCCACCGCTGCGGCCAGCACGAAGCGGCCCTGCGCGTCCGCGGTGACCCGGCCCGCGCTCACCGCCCGGCCCTCGTTGCCCGAGGAGCCCATGGCGGAGGGGTGGACGAGCAGCTCGACGTCCACGTCGCCGCGCGGGGAGCCCTGCGGGGCGTCGACCACCACGCCGCTGACGACGTCGAACACCTGCTCCGCCGACTCGTCGACGTCCGAGGCGCACCCACTCGACAGGAGCAGCGCCAGCACCGCTCCCGTCCCGGCGACCAGCCGTACGGGGGCACCTCGCCACCCGGTGCCCACTCCGCGTGCGCGCGCTCCGCCCATGGCACGGCCCTCCCTCCGTCGCCCGCACCCTAGGAGGCGTCCGTGACGCGGTCATCCCCAACCGCGGTGATTCACCCGCGACACGCCGACAGCGCGGGTCAGGTCTGGACCGCAGCCCCGGAGGCGAGCAGGGCGTCGACGTCACCGATCCCCCAGGCGGTCAACGCCTCCCGGGTGTCGGCGCCGGGCTCCGAGGGCGGGGAGTCGACGGCGGCCGGGGTCCGGGAGAACCGCGGCGCCGGGGCCGGTTGCAGCACGCCGCCTTGCTCCACGTAGGTGCCCCGGGCGGCCAGGTGCGGGTGCTCGGCGGCCCGCTTGACCGGCAGCACCGGCGCCACGCAGGCGTCGGTGCCGT
>JAZQNT010000320.1:0-11883 GCA_045627505.1 Nocardioides sp. | reverse complement strand
CGCGACCGCCGTTTCGACGGGTTCTTCGTCACCGCCGTGCGCACCACCGGGGTGTACTGCCGACCGTCGTGTCCTGCCCGCACCCCGGCGCGCCGCAACGTCGACTTCCTGCCCACCGCTGCTGCTGCCCACCAGGCCGGCTACCGGGCCTGCAAGCGGTGCGTCCCCGACGCGGCTCCCGGGTCGCCGGGATGGGACGTCTCGGCCGACCTCGCCGGGCGTGCCATGCGTCTGGTGCAGGACGGCGTGGTCGACCGGGAGGGGGTGGAAGGACTCGCCAGCCGCCTCGGTTACAGCAGCCGACAACTCAACCGCCTGCTGCGCGGTGAACTGGGCGCCGGCCCCCTCGACCTGGCCAGGGCTCGACGGGCACGGCACGCCCGTTCGCTGCTGGTCGAGACCGACCTGCCCGCCGCGAGCATCGCCTTCGCGTCCGGATTCGGGAGCGTCCGCCAGTTCAACGACACCGTCAGGACCGTCTTCGGCCTGACGCCGGGTGAGTTGCGCGGCGCACAGCACGGGCGGGCGGCGCGCCGGTCCGGCCGAGCCTCGTCGTCCCTCGCCGAGGACGGGGGCGGCGGTCGGGTGACGGTCCACCTGCCGGTGCGCAGCCCGTTCGCGGCCGACGTCCTGCTCCAGTTCCTGGCGGTGCGGGCCCTTCCCGGGACGGAGGTGGTCCACGGCGGCGTCTACGCACGGACGCTGCGCCTGCCCCACGGTGTCGGCACCGCGGAGATCGACCTGGCTGTCTCGCCCGACCCGGCCCGGGGGCACGTGACGATCCCGGTGCAGTTCGTGCTGTCCGACCTGCGTGACCTCCCCGCCGCGGTGGAACGGACCAGACGGGTCCTCGACGCCGACTGCGACCCGGTCGCGGTGGACGAGGTCCTCGGCGCCGACCCGTGGTTGGCCGGTTCGGTGGCGGCCCACCCCGGGATGCGGGTGCCCGGTCACGTGGACGGTCACGAGATGGCCGTGCGAGCAGTCCTGGGGCAGCAGGTCAGCGAGGCCGCCGCGCGCGCACTGGCTGCTCGCCTGGTCCTGCTCGCGGGGGAGCCGATCGCGTCCCCGGTCCCCGGGCTGACCCACCTCTTCCCGACCCCGGAGGCAGTCGCGGAGGTGGAGGGTGCGGAGATGCCCATGCCACGCGGCAGGGTGCGGACGCTGCGCCAGCTCTCGGCCGCGGTTGCTGCGGGAGAGCTGCGCCTGGACCGGGGCGAGGACCGCGGGGACGTCCGTGCACGTCTGCTGGCGCTGCCAGGCGTCGGACCCTGGACGGCCGGGTACCTCGCGATGCGCGCCCTCGGCGACCCGGACTGCTTCCTGCCCGAGGACACCGGTACCCGTGACGCCCTGCGTCTCCTGGGCGTGGACGCGCGCCGTCCGACCGGGGCGGCGGCACGGGACGCCGAGCAGCCCGCCCAGAGGTGGCGGCCGTGGCGTTCCTATGCGCAGGTCAGGCTCTGGCACCTGCGCGGGCGGGCCCCCGGGCGTCCACGTGCCACTGCTGCGACGACCACCGACGAGGAGGAACGATGAACGACATGACACCGACCTGGACCGTGCTGGAGAGCCCGGTGGGGCTGCTGCGGGTGGTGGCGGCCGGGGGTGCAGTCACCGCGATCCAGTTCCACCCCTTCGCGGAGGCCGCCCCGGCCCTGGTGGGGGCGGTTCGGGACGACGCCACCCCGGTGCTGGTGGAGGCGGTGCGACAGCTGCGGGCCTACTTCGCCGGGGAGCTACGGGAGTTCGAGCTTCCGCTGGCCGCCGTGGGCACCGCCTACCAGCACCGGGTGTGGGACGTGCTGTGCGGCATCGGGCACGGCAGCACCGCCACCTACGCCGAGGTGGCCCGCCGTCTCGGGCAGCCGCTGGGCGCCTCGCGAGCCGTCGGGGTGGCGTGTGGCCGCAACCCGATCCCGATCGTCGTCCCGTGCCACCGGATCGTCGGCACGGACGGCACGCTCACCGGGTACGCCGGGGGGCTGGAGCGCAAGCGTCTGCTCCTGGAGCTCGAGCAGGCGCCGGCCGTCTGTGCCCAGGCTCCGCTCTTCTGACGCGCAGGGGGCGCGCAGGGGGAGGCCAGCCAGCGAGTCAGGCCGAGACCGCTCCAGTGACGGGCCCCGGGCTCACGAGCGGCGTGCAGCCCTGACCGCGGCCCCCGGCAGCACGCCTAGGAGCGCGGGGACGAGCGAGAGCGCCGTCAGGAACCCGAAGCTGTCCCAGGAGTCCTGGGCCACAGCCGCAACGGCGTCGAACACCGAAGCCGCCAGAACCCACGCTGCCAGCGCACCGACGAGGCCGTGACGCCTGCCGTCCAGCAGCCCCCAGACGCCGCTGAGCACGACGACGGTGAGGAAGGCGAGGAGCCCGGCGCCGATGTTGGCGTCCGTGCTCGGGGCGAAGGTGTCCCAGAGCCACATCTGCCCCCAGAACAGGACGAGCAGGGCGAGTGCTCGCACGGCGGTCCGGGCGGCGATCCCTCCGACGAGGCGTCGGACGCCGCCGTTCGCAGGTGCCGGGGCGGAGCGGGAGGTGTGGGTGGTGCTCATGCGCTGGAGTTCCTTCGGGGTGGGTGACGCGTGCGCGTGCTCATCCCGGCGTGGCACGCCGGGATCCCGAGGCGTTCAGCATGCACGAGGGGCGCAGGCCCCGGTGCCCCGGGCCCCGGAGGGGCTTCCTGCGCGGCCCTGGGCGGTGCCTCCGGCGGCACAGCCATGCGCCGCGTCGTCCGGGTGAACGTCTCGCACGCAACGTCTCGCACGCACCGTCTCGCACGCACCGTCTCGCGCACACCGCACGGCCGTGACCTTGCGGTCGCGGCCCGGCGGTGTGCTCAGAGGTGGAACTGAGGGCGATCAGGTGGGGGAGCCCACCAGGTCCGGCTCGTCGGAGGAGCCGGCGTCGATGTCGCTCTCCGCGTCGCCTTTCTTGGCGCCGCGCTCGGGCATGACGCGCGGACCCATGGGGGCATGGGTCGGAGCACCCGGGCGGTTGAGCCACCTGTCGACGACGAGCAGGTTCAGCAGGAGGCCGACGGCACCCCAGATGCCGATCACGAGCAGGTTCTGGCCGGCGCCCACGCCGTCGAAGTACTGGGTGGCGCGGGCGAAGTCCACCGCGGCGGGCAGCGGGAGCACGTCCGCGGCGAAGCGGAAGTACTCCGGCACCATCCAGATGGACAGTCCACCGCCGGACGCGGGGACTCCGGCGAGCATGATCAGGACCATCACCGGGACGAGGGCACCGAGGCCGAACATCCGCACCAGGACGGCCGAGGCCCACGAGGTGCAGAAGATCGTGAACGCCGCTGCCCCCAGGTAGGTGAGCACGTGGCCGTTGACCGCACCGATCAACACGTCGAAGAGGAACCAGAGCCAGACCGACATGCCGACCGCCCACCCGGCGAACTTCGGCAGCAGGTCCCGGGTGCGGGTGAGGTCCGAGGCGCCGCCGCGGAAGACGGCGGTGATCAGGAAGCCGGCCATGATCCAGCTCATGCCGACGTAGAGGCTGTTCGATCCGCCGAGGTCGTTCTCGGTGAGCGGCGCGACGTCGCGGGTCTCGAGGGGGCCCGATCCCTGCTCCTGCGCGCCCTGGGCGATCTGGGTGAACATCTGCACCACGGCGCTCTTCTGCGACGCCCCGGCGCCGGCTGCGGTGACGAGCTCGGGCGAGCCGCCCGGCGTGGTTGGCAGCACGTAGACCGCGACGACCTCCTGGGCCTTGAGCTGCTGCTCGGCCTCGGCCAGGTCGGTGCCGACCCGGAGGTCGACGTAGTCACCGATCTGGGCGCCGACGCCCTCGACGAACGGGGCGGTCGCTGCCGGCGGGCCGACCACGGCCACCGGCATGTCGCTCAGGGTGGCCTTGGCCATGCCGAAGCTCATCAGGGTCACGACGGTGACCACGATGGCCAGGGGGAACGCGAAGACCGCGAACAGACGGCGGCGGTACGGCGCGACCGGCCCGCCCGAGAGGGCCGGCAGCGGGGCGTCGGGAGCGGTGTACAGCGGGCCACCCATGATCGCGGTGCCGGAGCGACGCTCCTTCAGCAGGCACAGGGCAACGGCAGCCGCCAGCCACCCGGCCAGGACCGCGACGTGCGGCCAGGCGTCGGCAGCGTCGAAGTAGATCGCCGAGCGCAGGGCTTCGCCCGCCTGGCCCAACGGCAGCACGTGGTGTGCCACCTGGAAGAACCCGGGCATCGACTCCAGAGCCATGGCGAGGCCCGAGGCCGGGACGCCGAGGACGACGAACAGGAGCATGCCCAGCAGGACGGCGAGCGGGCCGAGGAACTTGGTGAACAGGAACTGCGCCCAGACCACGGCCGCGATCGCGAGGGTGCCCACGCCCAGGAAGAGCGGGTAGTGGCCCTCGACGGCGCCCATCACGGGGCCGAGGATCAGCCAGATCACGCTGCTGACGAGCGCCGCCCAGCCGATCGACAGCGGTGCGAAGCGGCGCACCTTCAGCAGGTTGGGGGCGCCCATGATGAGTCCCGAGAGCGGCACGTAGCCGGCCAGGGAGAAGCCCATCGCGGCGAAGAGCACCATCGTCCCGGTGCCGTCGCCCTCGGGCAGTGGCACGACGTCCTCGACGCCGAGCACCGTCTGACCCAGGCCGGTCAGGGCCGGGACGAGGACGTTCTGCGTGGTGCTCGCGCGGGACGCACCGCCGGCCATGGCGGTGTGGACCGTCGCTCCCTCCTCGGTCAGGACGACGGCACCGGCGGCCTCACGGTCGACCACGCTCTGCGCGGCCGCGTCCACCTCCACGACCGTCACGTCGACGGCGTCCCCGAGGGCCTCCCGCAGGCCTGCGGCGGTCGCGTCGGCTCCGACGCCGGCAACGGTGACCGGCAGGTCGGTGGGCTGCGGGGCGTGCATGGTGCCCATGTAGGTGGCGTACATCATGGTCACCATCAGGAACGGCATCACGAAGAGCGCGATGATGCGGCCCCGACGTTCCTGCGCGGTCTCCGGGGGCGGCGGGGGGTACTTGGTCGTGTCGACTGGGGTGGGAACTCCCACGGGTTGACTCCTCGGGTGCAGCAGTGAGCGACGCTCGCGCGACGGTGGTGGCCAGGTGGGCCCGCTGCCAATATAAGTCAGGTGGCTTAAAACGTGGGGGGTGCGTACCGTGACGGTTGCCACTGCCGGTTCGTCAAGGAGAAGTTCATGCCCCGAGTGGACGCCAGCCAGGACGTCCTCGACGCCGCCGAGCGACTCTTCGCCCAGCACGGGATCGCCACCGTCTCCGACCGACGCATCGCCGAGGCCGCCGGAAACTCCAACCACTCGGCCGTCCGGTACTACTTCGGTGGGCGCCAAGGCCTGCTGGAGGCGCTGATCGAACGCCACCACGCCGAGGTCCAGCCGGTGCGGCGCGAGATGCAGGCCGAGGCGCACTCGTTGATCGACGACCTGCGGGCCATGGTGCTGCCGCAGATGAAGGTGCTCGAACGGCTCGGGGCGCCGAGTTGGCGCGCCAGGTTCCTGGCCAGCGCCTACACCGATCCGCAGGGCAAGGAGGCGGTACGCCGCTTGGGCCACGACCCGGTCACTGGCGGAACCGTCTTTGACGCCGTGCGGGCGCGACTGGGGCAGCTCGCCCCGGAGATCGTGGACAGCCGGGCCCGGCTCATGGGGCAGATGCTGGTCAGCGTGTGTGCGGAGCTCGAGGAGCGCGAGGAGGCGGGCGGCGACGCCCAGTGGGACCTGGCCGGGTGGTTCCTGTGCGACGCGATCGCCGGGATGCTCCAGGCGCCGGTCTCCCAGCCGCCGCTTCCGCGGTCCGAGGGCTGAGCGTCCCCCGCAGGGAAGCCGCCCCCGCGCAGGGAAACGCCCCGCGCAGGGAAACGCCCCGTGAAAACGCCAGGGAAATGCCCGACGGGGCCAGCCTGTCGGGCTGGCCCCGTCGGGGAGTGGTGCTGATCTCAATCGGTCGCTGCGCGGCGCAGGATCAATCGGCCGCTGCGCGGCGCAGGGACTCGCTGAGTCGCTCGGCCGCGGCCAGCACTGCGGGGGCGTGCATGCGACCCGGCTGGCGGGAGAGCCGCTCGAGCGGGCCGGAGACGGAAACGGCGGCGATGATCTTGCCGCCGGGGGAGCGGACCGGCGCGGAGACCGAGGCCACTCCCTGCTCGCGCTCGCCGACGCTCTGGGCCCAGCCGCGACGACGGATGCCCGACAGCGCGGTGGCGGAGAAGGCGGCGTTCTGCAACCCCCGGTGCATGCGCTCGGGATCCTCCCAGGCGAGCAGCACCTGAGCGGCGGATCCCGCGCGCATCGTGAGCTGGGACCCCACCGGGATGGTGTCGCGCAGGCCCGAGGGGCGCTCGGCGGCGGCCACGCAGACGCGGTGCTCGCCCTGGCGGCGCCACAGCTGTGCCGACTCGCCGGTGATGTCGCGCAGGCGCGCCAGCACCGGACCCGCGGCCGCGAGCAGGCGGTCCTCGCCGGCGGCGGCCGAGAGCTCGGCCAGGCGCGGGCCGAGGACGAAGCGTCCCTGCATGTCGCGCGCCACCAGCCGGTGGTGCTCGAGGGCCACCGCGAGGCGGTGGGCCGTGGGGCGGGCCAGACCGGTGCCGGCCACAAGGCCTGCCAGCGTCGCCGGTCCGGCCTCGAGCGCTGCGAGCACGAGGGCGGCCTTGTCGAGAACGCCGACTCCGCTTGAGTTGTCCATATGGCAATACTGCCGTCTCAATAACTGGGATGCAAGAGGTATATTCTCGAGGTGGCCCAGACCGGGCCTGACACGAGACGAGAGGAGCAGGTCATGGGCAAAACCTTGGCCGAGAAGGTCTGGGACGAGCACGTCGTCCGGAGTGCTGAGGGTGAACCCGACCTCCTTTACATCGACCTCCACCTCATCCACGAGGTGACGAGCCCCCAGGCGTTCGACGGTCTGCGCCTGGCTGGTCGCCAGGTCCGCCGTCCGGACCTGACGCTGGCCACCGAGGACCACAACGTTCCCACGCTCAACTGGGACAAGCCGATCAAGGACCCGGTCTCCCGGGCCCAGATCCAGGCTCTGCGCACCAACTGCGAGGAGTTCGGCATCCGCCTGCACCCGCTGGGTGACATCGAGCAGGGCATCGTCCACGTCGTCGGGCCGCAGCTGGGCCTGACCCAGCCCGGCATGACCATCGTGTGCGGTGACTCGCACACCGCCACCCACGGCGCCTTCGGTGCGATCGCCCACGGCATCGGCACCTCCGAGGTCGAGCACGTCCTGGCCACCCAGACGCTCTCCTCGATCAAGCCGAAGACCTGCGCGGTCACCGTCAACGGCACGCTCGCCGAGGGCGTCACCGCCAAGGACCTGATCCTGTACCTGATCTCCAAGGTCGGCACCGGCGCGGGCATGGGCTACATCGTCGAGTACCGCGGTGAGGCCATCCGCGAGCTCTCGATGGAAGGCCGCATGACGGTCTGCAACATGTCGATCGAGTGGGGCGCCAAGGCTGGCATGGTCGCGCCCGACGAGAAGACCTTCGCCTACCTCGAGGGCAAGCCCGAGGCCCCGACCGGCGCTGAGTGGGACGCCGCGGTGGAGCACTGGAAGACCTACTACACCGACGAGGACGCGACCTTCGACAAGGAGATCGTGATCGACGCCTCCGAGATCACCCCGTGGGTCACCTGGGGCACCAACCCGGGTCAGGGTGCGCCGCTGGGTGGCTCCGTCCCGGTCCCCGCCGAGTTCGACGACGTGATCGAGCGCACCGCCGCCGAGAACGCCCTGAAGTACATGGGTCTGGAGGGTGGCACCCCGCTGAAGGAGGTCGCCGTCGACCACGTCTTCATCGGTTCGTGCACCAACGGTCGTCTCGACGACCTGCGGGCCGCTGCCGAGGTGCTGAAGGGCCAGAAGGTCTCCGACAGCGTCAAGATGATCATCGTCCCCGGCTCCGCACGCGTCCGCCTCGAGGCCGAGGCCGAGGGCCTGGACAAGATCTTCCTCGAGGCCGGCGCCGAGTGGCGTGGTGCCGGGTGCTCCATGTGCCTGGGCATGAACGACGACAAGCTGGACGGTCCGCACCGCACCGCCTCGACGTCCAACCGCAACTTCGAGGGTCGTCAGGGCACCGGTGTCCGCACCCACTTGGTGTCGGTCCCGGTCGCCGCGGCGACCGCGATCCGCGGAACCCTCTCGTCCCCGGCCGACCTCGCGCCGGCCCTGGTCTGAACGGAGCACTGACATGGAGAAGTTCATCAGCCACACCGGTGTGGCCGCTCCGCTGCGCCGCAGTGACGTCGACACCGACATGATCATCCCGGGCGACTTCCTCAAGCGGATCACCCGCACCGGCTTCGAGGACGGCCTCTTCTTCGGCCTGTTCAAGGACCCGGAGTTCGTCCTCGCCCAGGAGCCGTACACGAAGTCGTCGATCCTGGTCGCCGGCCCCAACTTCGGCACCGGCTCGTCCCGCGAGCACGCCGTCTGGGCGCTGCAGGACTTCGGCTTCAAGGTCATCATCTCGCCCCGCTTCGGCGACATCTTCCGCTCCAACTCCGGCAAGTCCGGCCTGCTCACCGTGCAGGTGGAGGAGGCGAAGGTCAAGGAGCTGTGGGACCTGCTCGACGGATGCGTCGGCCTTGAGGTGACCGTCGACCTGGAGGCCCGTGAGGTCCGCGCCGGTGAGTTCACCGCGCCGTTCCAGATCGATGACTACACCCGTTGGCGCTTCATGGAGGGCCTCGACGACATCGGCATCACGCTGAGCCACGACGAGGACATCAAGGCCTACGAGGCCCAGCGCTTCAGCTGGAAGCCCGCCACCCTGGGTCGCTGACCGACGCGGTCGGGGATCCACCCGGCACGTCACGTACGCCGAAGGCCGGTCGAGCACTGCTCGACCGGCCTTCGGCCTTCCCGCACCCCACCGGTTGTGGACGTCGACACGCTGGTCCGGGCGACCACAACCGGTGGGGTGCGGTGGAGGGTCAGGCGCGGCCGGAGGCCTGTGCGGTCGCCGGTCCGACCCCGGTCACCAGCGCCCGCCCGAGGTCGGCGTGGTCGTCCACGTCCATCCGGACCCGCACCGGTGCGTCCGCGAGCTCGACGGCATCCGCGGAGAGGTGCCCCGCGCGCGAGTCGGCGCCGAACCGGGGACGGAAGAGCTCCCAGGGTGCGGAGTAGAGGGTGGAGCCGGTGCCGACGCAGTCGGGCACGAAGGCCGCTCCCCGGGGCGCGCGGGTGGCCACGGCCTGCAGGACCTCGTCCAGCGCGTCGGGGGTGAGCGCGGGCAGGTCGGCGCACACCGCGACCGGACGCGCATCCGGCCAGCGTCGGCGCGCCTCCGCGGCGGCCAGGCGCAGCGAGGCGTTGAGGTCGCCGGAGACGCCGTCGGGGATGGTCCAGACCCCGTCCTCGAACCTCGTGCGCAGGGTGCGCGCCAGCCGGACGTCGTCGGTCACCACCAGCGCGGCCGCGACCGTGGAGGCCGCGTCGACTGCGGTGAGGGTGTCCAGCACGAACGCCTCGGCCAGCAGCCGCCGCTGCTCGTCCGGAACGCCGACCAGGCGCGACTTCCCGCGGCTCAGCGGCTTGACCGGAACCAGTGCAACGAACTTCTCATCGGACATCTCGAGGCCGATCCTGCCAGTACCCGCAGGGCGGCAACGAGTAGCCTCTACCGGTAGACCTCTTGGACGCGCACGTGCTGGGAGGAGGCACGTGAGAGGAGCAGTGGTGAGGGGCAACAGGCCTGAGAGTCCGGGACTCGGGTTCTCGACGGCGGTCGGAGCGCTTCGGCCGCTGGTGAAGTCGTTGACCTCGCGGACCTACCGCGGCACGGAGAACGTGCCCCGGGAGGGTGGAGCGATCCTGGTCTTCAACCACATCTCCCACCTGGACCCACTGGTCACCGGCCTCTTCGTCTACGAACAGGGTCATCTCCCGCGGTACCTGGTCAAGGAGGACCTGTTCCGCACCAAGGTGCTGGGGGACCTCCTCGAGCAGGCCGAGCAGATCCCGGTCGCCCGCCTGACGTCGGACGCCGTCAACGCCTACCAGGCCGCGGTGGACGCAATCGCTGACGGCAAGCTGGTGGGCGTGTATCCCGAGGGAACCCTTACCCGGGACCCCGACCTGTGGCCGATGCGCGGCAAGTCCGGCGCCGCCCGGATCGCGCTGGCCACGGGCGCACCGGTGATCCCGGTCGCGCACTGGGGCGTCCAGGACCTGCTCGCCCCCTACGCGAAGAAGCCCGACATCTGGCCGCGCAAGCACGTGGAGGTCCTGGCGGGCACCCCGGTCCCGCTCGACGACCTCCGGGGCCGTGAGGTCACCACGGAGGTCGTCAACGAGGCCACCGAACGGATCATGGCCTCGCTCGTCTCGCTGGTCGAGGAACTCCGTGGGGAACAGGCACCTGTGGAACGATTCGACCCGCGACGCGCAGGCGTCGCGCAGATCGGCAACCCGCACCAGACCACGAAGGACGGCTCCGCATGACGAGTGCTCCAGCTGAGAACACCCCTGCCGGAGCCATCGACAGCGATGACCCCTTCGCGTCGAGCAGCGACGCGTACGTCACCGGGAGCGTCACGCCCCCGCGCGTGGCGGTGATCGGCGCAGGATCGTGGGGCACCGCGTTCGCGATCGTCCTCGCGGATGCCGGCAACGACGTCGTGATCTGGGCCCGCCGCGACGAGCTCGCCACCGCCATCAACGGCCAGCACGAGAACCCCGACTACCTGCCCGGGATCGAGCTGCCCCACAACATCGCCGCCACCAGCGACGTGGCGGAGGCGCTCGTGGGCGCGGACGTCGTGGTGTTCGCCACCCCGTCGCAGACCTTCCGGGAGAACCTCACCCACTGGGCGCCGTACGTGTCCGAGGACGCGGTGATGGTGAGCCTGATGAAGGGCGTCGAGCTCGGCACGCTCAAGCGGATGAGTGAGGTGATCGCGGAGGTCACCGGTGCGGGTCCGGAGCGCATCGCGGTGGTCTCCGGACCGAACCTCGCCAAGGAGATCGCCCGCCGCGAGCCCGCCGCCTCCGTGGTGGCCTGCGCGGACGAGTCCGTGGCCAAGTGGATCCAGCGGATCTGTCACAGCCCGGTGTTCCGGCCCTACACGTCGGTGGACGTCGTGGGCTGCGAGCTGGGCGGTGCGTACAAGAACGTGATCGCCCTGGCCGTGGGCATGGCCGTGGGCCTCGGGTTCGGCGACAACACCACGGCGTCGGTGCTGACCCGAGGCGTGGCCGAGGTGGCCCGACTCGCGGTGGCCCAGGGAGCCAACCCGATCACGCTGATGGGGCTGGCGGGCATCGGGGACCTGGTGGCCACCTGCTCCTCGCCGCTGTCGCGCAACCGCTCCTTCGGGGAGAAGATCGGCCAGGGCCAGACGGTGGAGGAGATCTACGCCTCCAGTCGCCAGGTGGCTGAGGGCGCCAAGTCGTGCTCCTCGTTGCGCCAGTTGACCGAGGTGCACGGGGTCTACGCCCCGATCGTGACCGCCGTCGACGACGTGATCGCCGGACGCACCAAGGTCGAGGACATGATGTACGCCTTCGTCTCACTCGACACGAAGTCCGAGACCGACTGAATCGCCTCCCCGGCACGCGTGAGTGCAGAGGGGAACAGTGCAGGCAGGGCCCCAGCTCCCCGTCCGGGAGATGGGCCCTGCCGGCGTCGGCTCGGGGGTGACCAAGCCTGAGGACCAGGCCCGAGGACCAAGCCCGAGGACCCTGCCCGAGGATCAGGAAGGCAGGACCAGGTCGTCGAGTGCGCCGAGCAGGTCGTCCCACAGGTCTTCGACGTCCTCGATGCCCACCGACATCCGCACCAGGGCGTCCGGGATGGTGGCCGGCTCCACCTTCCAGCGACGACGGCGCTCGAAGGTGGACTCGACGCCGCCCAGCGAGGTG
>JAZQNT010000319.1:0-8256 GCA_045627505.1 Nocardioides sp. | reverse complement strand
TTGCAGGCCTGTGACCAGCATCAAGTCAAGCCTGAACAGGAAGATCAGCAAGAGGCTGTAGAAGAAGAAGGGGTCAAGGTTTCTGCTGCCAATACGACCGCAGGTGTAGTCGCAGTCAGTGCCAAATCCTTAACTCAGGCTGTAGGGCTGGCTGCTGTTCCAGTTGAGGCGGATCTAAATCCGACCACTGTTCCTGATTATGCCAAAACATTTATTGGTCGCTATCATACCGAAATTGCCGTGCACAGGGTCGCGGCCTTCGTCGTTTCCACCCTCCGGGACGTCATGGGTTCCGGGGCCTCTGCACCCCGGAACCCATGACGTCCCAGGGCCGCCGGAGGCGGCTTTTTTCCACAACCGAGAGTTATCCACACCTGTGGATTTGCTTGTGGAGGAATTACAAACCTGTAGTTGTGCACAGGCTGTCCACACCTGTGGAGAAGCTGCCCTGTGCACAACCATTCAGGCGGGGATCGAGGTGGATCTTCCTCCCAAGGTTTTCCACAGTTCTGTGGAAAACTCTCCGACCCTGAGGATTGCCGCCACTTCATCCACAGGGAGAACGAGAAACGGCCCCCGAGGGGGCCGTTTCATCCACAGATTTCAGTCGTTCATCCTCAGACGGGTGACCACACCGTCGCCCTCAGGACGAGCGACAGCACGCACAGGGCCACCAGCACCGCCACGCCGCCCCACTGCGCCAGCTGTCGCTTCCCGCCCCGTGGAGCCGTCACCAGGACCAGCGCCACCGCAAGACCGCCGACGAACCCGCCGAGGTGTCCCTGCCAGGAGATGTTGGGGACGAGCAGCGTGATCACCACGTTGATCGCCAGGAGCGCTCCCAGGCCGCGGAGGTCGCCGCCGACCTTCCAGGTGAGCACCAGCATCGCTCCGAGCAGGCCGAAGACGCCGCCGGAGGCGCCCAGCGTGGGCGTGTAGGCGCCGGCGAACCAGAGGATGGTCGCGCCCCCCGCGAGGATGGAGACCAGGTAGATGGCCAGGAACCGTGTCCGGCCGAACACCTGCTCCAACGCGGGCCCGAGCACCCACAGCGCCAGGCAGTTGAAGGCGATGTGCAGGACGTCGACGTGCATGAAGCCGTACGTGATCGCCTGCCACCAGGCACCGTCGACGAAGCCGGGAGCCCATTCGGCTCCCGGGATCCGCTCGCAGGCCGCCCCGTCAGCCGTCGGGTACCAGCCCGAGCGGTCGTCGGAGAAGCACCGACCCACCGGGGTCAGCATGAGGCGCGAGGCGATCCACGACGAGAAGCCGCCGGTGGTCAGGGCCGCGACGAAGACGGCGACGTTGACCGCGATCAGGGCCAGGGTGGTGCGACGCGGGTCGCCGGAGCGGGCACCGCCGAAGCGGCCCATCCCGGTGCGCGTCTCCTTGGCTCCCTGCGCCACGCAGTCGGGGCACTGGAAGCCGACCGCCGCCTCACGCATGCAGTCCGGACAGATGGGACGTTCACACCGCTGGCAACGGATCCAGGTCTCCCGGCCGGGGTGCCGATAACACTGTGGCACCCCGGCCGGAGCCTGTGAGGGGTTGCTCGGGTCGGTCACGTGGTTCCTCTCCTCGTCACCCCTCGTGGGTGGAGCTGGCTCAGCGGGTGATCTCGACGGACTCAATCACGATCGGCTCGACCGGACGGTCCATGCGACCGGTCTCGGCGGCGCCGATGGCGTCGACGACGGCCTTGGAGGCGTCGTCGGCGACCTCACCGAAGATGGTGTGCTTGAAATTGAGCCACGTGGTCGGGGCCAGGGTGATGAAGAACTGCGAGCCGTTGGTGCCCGGGCCGGCGTTGGCCATGGCGAGCAGGTACGGCTTGTCGAAGACGAGCTCGGGGTGCGGCTCGTCCTTGAAGGTGTAGCCCGGGCCGCCGGTGCCGGTGCCGAGCGGGCAACCGCCCTGGATCATGAAGCCCTCGATGACGCGGTGGAAGCCGAGGCCGTCGTAGTACTTGACCCCCGAACGACCGGCGTCGTCCTTGTACTCCTTGGTGCCCTCGGCGAGGCCGACGAAGTTCTCGACGGTCGCGGGGGCGTGGTTCGGGAACAGGTTGATGACGATGTCACCCTTGTTCGTCTTCAGGGTGGCCTTGAGGTCGGACATCTCGTGTCTCTCCGGTCTGTGGTGGGTGATACTTGCTGCCCCGATCCTCCCATGCGGCACCCACCCTTCAAGTCCTGACCGCGAGCCCCAGCGCGAGCCGAGCTGCCGGCGTCGGGCCCGTTCCCCGCACTCGGCCCGCGGTCTCCCCTCTGGCGAGCCCTTGTGACCTGTGCTGGGATGGGCAGCAGGCGCCTGGGGCGCCTGCAGTTGGCCGCTGGTTGTCCGAGGGAGGGAGGCACCATGGGTGCCCGCAAGAAGAAGAAGTTGCTCGCCAAGGCCCAAGGAGTGGCACAGGACGTCGCTGTCCAGGTCGCGCCGCGCGTCGGGGCCGGCGTCGGGGCCGTGAAGGCCCAGGCGCAGGACGGCATGGAGATGGCGGCGCCCCTGGTCGACAAGGGCATCGACAAGGGCAGGGTGGCTGCAGAGAAGGGCAAGGAGATGGCCGCGGTGAAGGCCGCCCTGGTCGCGGAGCTCGCGCAGAACGCCGCTGCCACCGCCGCTGCCAAGGCGCAGGAGGTGGCCCAGGAGGCCCAGGCCGCCCAGAACGACGCGGATGCCGGGGCCCAGGGCACGGGCGGCAAGGCCGCGTCGTCGAAGTTGCGCCGCCTGAAGAAGGTCCTCCTGCTGGCGCTGCTGGGTGGTGTGGCGGCCGTGATCGCCAAGAAGCTCGCCGGAGGCAAGGAGTCGGCCAAGTGGGAGAACTCCTACACCCCGCCTCCGCCGCCGACCCCACGTCCGCCGGGTGCAACTGCAGCCGGGCCCAAGCACGCTGGCACCCCTGGTCCCGGGCCGGTGCTGAGCACGCCCAACGACAGAGCCGGTGCGTCCCCCGACGAGGCGCTGGCCGACGAGCGTGCACAACCCTCGACCCCCACCACGCCGGACGCCCCGGCCGAGAGCGTCCCCGTGAACGATCCACTGGGTGACCCCGTGGGCGACGCCGCGCACGCGGAGGACGTCGTCGAGAAGTGGCCGCACGAGGGCCACCAGCCGGGCCAGAGGCCGGGAAACGCCGGAGGTAGCCCGGCCTGACGTCTCGATCGGCCGCACCTGTCGGCGCGAGGTCTCCTGACTTGCGCGTCGGAGACGCAACGGCGCCCCTCCCGACCGCTCATGGTCAGGAGGGGCGCCGTCGTCGTGCGTGGACCAGTCGCGTGGACCAGCTACCGGGCCGAGGCCCGGGCGTCAGGCTCGGCCACGGGGACGTCAGAGAACTCCTCGGGGAAGTCGGCCCTGATCCGGGTGTTGGCCTTGTGCTCCGCCCAGAAGGAGAGGATCGGCACGGTTCCGGCGACCAGGATGCCGATCGTGTAGCCCATCGACCAGCGCGCCTTGCGCGAGAGGGAGAAGGCGAACACCAGGAAGATCATGTAGAGCCAGCCGTGCAGCGTCCCCAGGCCGGAGGTGATGAAGCCGCCGATCTTCTCCGGGGTCGACCCGTCGTCGAACCAGTTGGGGGTGCCGATGACATCGATCCCCCAGAGCGGCTCTCCGTTGAAGTTGGAGAGCGGGACGCCCACGAGGCACAGGACGATCAGCAGAACGCCCACCACGTAGGCCATGACGCGGTATCGGGTCAGAGCCTTCTTCACGCCTCGAGCGTACCGACCAGCGGCAAGGGCTCAGGCGTCGGCGCGTTCGTGGGGCTCGTCACCCGTGTCGGAGCCGGTCGCGGCGTCCTGGGAGCCGGGCGCGGGGTGCTCGTCGTCCTCGCCCTCGGCACGCTCGGCGATGACCTCGTCGCGGCACCACCGGGCCCAGATGAACACCACGAAGCCGGCGAAGATCCACCACTCCACGGCGTAGAGGAAGTTGCGCCAGCCGGTGGTGGCTGCGACCTCGGGGACCTGCTCCAGGTCGATCGCCGCGAGGCCCTCGGTCCCCGGGTTGGTGGCCGAGGCCTCGTGGTCGAGGAGGACGTAGGCGCCGTAGAGGTCGCGGTCGACGTGCTGGACCAGGTCACCCATGCGCACCTGGGGGACGATGTCGTCGCCGCCGGCGTCGTCGGTCAGCCCCTGCTTGCCCTC
This sequence comes from Nocardioides sp., assembly GCA_045627505.1. Lineage (GTDB taxonomy): Bacteria > Actinomycetota > Actinomycetes > Propionibacteriales > Nocardioidaceae > Nocardioides. Next base: position 4,108 of record JAZQNT010000319.1, on the reverse strand, counting down.
GGGCGGCTGCAGCCAGCCGACCAGCTCCGCCCGCCCCTGGGGCACGGCCGGACGGGGATCGATCGATTCCGACCACCCACGCACCACCGGGACGGCCGACTCGCTGCCGTCCACGGCGAACATCGTGAGCGTCCAGTAGCCTTCGACGCCGTCGTGGATTCGGTCGGCGACGTACACGGTGTGCTCGGCGAGCCACTCACCGTTGATCGTCACCGGGCGGGCGACGTTATCGCTCATGAACGGGTCGTCCGCGCCCATGGTGTCGGTCAGCAGGACCGGCTGCCCGTGGACGGCCTCGACCGTGGCGTCCTCCCGATGATCGCTCCAGGATCCGAGCTGCCACAGGCCCAGCGAGGCTGCGATCGCGGTCAGGACGATGGCCACCAGGTGGGCTCCCAGCGCCACCGGGCGCAGCAGCACGGGGATCTTCACGACTCGATTCTAGGCGGCGGGTGGTTGCCCCCGCGCCCTCAGTCGTGCCCTCAGTCGTGCCCTCAGCTGAGGCGCCGGATGTGGGCCGGGAGGCGTGCCTCCTTGCGACGACCCAGCACCACCGCAGCGGCGCCACCGAGCACCAGGACGGCGGCCACGAGGCCGAGGACGAGGACGTCGACGTCCTCCAGGATGAGCACCAGCAGCGCCAGGACCACACCCGCGACCAGCATCGGAACGCCGGCCAGCATCGCCAGGAGGTGACCCGAGTGGCGTGCGGTGCCGCGCGGCTTGCTCTTCACCCACGCCCCGACCGGCCCGTAGACGTCCTGGGGGTCGCGTCCGCGACGCACGAAGGTGTCTGCCACCTCGGTCAGGAGGGCCTCCACCTGGTCGTCGGCGATGCCGCGGGAGCGCAGGCCGGCGGCGGCACGGCGCATCCAGGCGTGGTCGGCGGGCAGAAGGGCGATCGTCCGAGCCCCGGAGGCTGAGTCCCGGGTACGGGCGCCGTAGGTGAACGGAACCAGGTCAGGGCTAACCAGGTCAGCGCTAACCAAGTCAGGGCTGTCCTGGTCCGGGTTCGTCGGCGTGCCAGTCTTCTGCTGCGTCATTCACGTACTCCCGAGAGGAAACGCCGACCACCCGAGGCCCGCGCGCCCGCTCATTCTTGCAGCCCCGACACCGCGTGTGACATCCGCCTGCGCGTCGAGACCGAGCGTGTTTCAGCGACCATTCGGCGGGCGCTGACCCAAAATGAAGAAAGACCCGGGGTGGAGCCCCCAGGTCTTTCAGTGGAGCCTGGGGGACTCGAACCCCCAACCCCCTGCTTGCAAAGCAGGTGCGCTACCAATTGCGCCAAGGCCCCTCGGTCACGCGGACCGGGTCGTGCTGGTCAGACCTTACGACACGCTGTCGGTGGCGCTGGACCAGACCGCCCTCTCAGCGTTGCCCTGGTCGAGCTTCTTCTTCGCGACGACTGCCGCGACGCCTGCGAGGGCCAGGAAGATGATCTTCTTCACGAACTGCCCTCCGTCGTGATCAGCGATGGTGCAAGAACTGGTGGGCCTAACAGGACTTGAACCTGTGACCTCTTCCTTATCAGGGAAGCGCTCTAACCGTCTGAGCTATAGGCCCTCCCTCAGTCACCTGAGCGAGGTACCCCTTGCGGGGCGACCGAGATGGAACATTACCCGAAGGTGTCGACGCCGACAAAAGCGGGTCAGTCGTGGTCCTCCGACAGCGTCACCTCGACGCCGCCGAGCAGCGCGGACGCCATGTTGTACAGGTAGGCGCCCAGGGTGGCGACAGCGGTCAGGAGCACCACGTTGACGATGGACAGGACCACCGTCAGGCCGAGCACCCGACCCATGCCGACGTAGTCACGCACGTCGAAGGTGGACGTGCCGTCGTTCGACGAGGCGAAGCTGTCGATGACGGAGTTGATCGCTCCCCACACGCCGGCCGCACCCAGCACCGACCAGGTGATGAACACCGCGACGAAGAGGACCACGGCGAACGCGATCGACAGCAGGAAGGAGACCTTGGCCACCGACCACGGGTCGACGTGGGTCAGGCGCAGGCGCGCCCGACGCACCGGACGCCCGGACTCGGCGTGCTGGTCGTCGGGATCCGAGGCCTGGTTGAGCTGCGTGAACGAGGCGGTCTTCTCCACCGTCCCGCGCAGGCGGGCTCCGAAGCCGCCCTTGCCGCTGCCGGCGGCGGCCACCTCCTTGCCGTTCTCCTGGCTCTTGCCGTTCTCCTGCTTGCTCTTGCCGTTCTCCTTGCCCTTGCCCGGGGCAGGCTGGCCCCCGGCGGGCGAGGAGGAAGCCGTCGTCCCGGCCGGCCTCGCAGCCGGCTTGGCTCCCTTCGAGGCAGCCGGACCCGACGCCGTCGGGTTCGGCTTGGCGGGGCTCGGAGTGGCCCCCGTCGCCGCGGACTTCTTCGCCGCCGGAGTGGACCGGGTGGCCGGAGCGCCCGCCCCCGCCGCCGACGCACCGGTCGGCTTGGCGGGGGAGGACGGCTTGCCGGAGGCGGCGGGCTTGGCGGGCGAGGACGGCTTCGCCGCGGAGGAGGGCTTCGCCGGGGAGGCCGCACGCGCCTCCGACGGCCGGGCGACCTTCATCGGCTTGGCGTCCTTCTGGTCGCCCTTCGCGCCCTTGTCGGAGTTGTCACTCACGGAGTCACTCCTCGGTGTTCTCAGCGGTGTCGGTCACGGCATCGGGGGTCTCGACCGGCTGGGGTTCGGTGCCCTCAGTCGCTTCGACCGAGTCCTCGAGCGCACCGTCGTCGTCCGAAGAATCATCACGCGACTCGGTGGAACGAGCAACCACTGCGACCGAGTCACCCTTCTTCGGGGTGACGAACTTGACGCCCATGGTCGAGCGACCGGTCGGACGGAAGTTCTCGTCGATGGGGGAGCGCACCACCTGGCCGGCCTCGGTGATGGAGAGCACCTCGTCGCCGTCCTCGACGATGAACGCGCCCACCAGGTGGCCGCGGGCCTCGTCGGCCAGCTTCATCGCCTTGATGCCGATGCCGCCGCGCGACTGGACGCGGTACTCCTCGATCGGCGTGCGCTTGGCGAAGCCGCCGTCGGTGATCGTGAAGACGAACTGCTTCGCCAGCTCGCCGATCTCCTCGGGCTGCTCGACCACCGCGGAGCCGTCGGCCTGCGTGGTGACCACCTCGCCGGGGACGACCTCACCGTGCTCGCCGACCTCGGCGGCCACGTGCGCGGCGCGGATCACCGACATCGACAGCAGCGAGTCGCCGTCGCGGAACTTCATGCCGGTCACACCACCGGTGGCACGACCCATCGGACGCAGCTGGTCGTCGGACGCCTCGAAGCGCACCGACTGGCCCTTGCGGGAGACCAGCAGGATGTGGTCCTCGGGCGCGACCAGGTCGGCGCCGATCAGCTCGTCGTCCTCGTTGCGGAAGTTGATCGCGATGACGCCGGCCTGGCGCGGGGAGTTGTAGTCGCCCAGACGCGTCTTCTTGACCAGACCCGAGCGCGTGGCCAGCACCAGGTACGGCGCCTGCTCGTAGTCGCGGATCGCGAGCACCTGGGCGATCTTCTCGTCCGGCTGGAACGAGAGCAGGCCAGCGACGTGCCCGCCCTTCGCGTCGCGGGACGCCTCGGGGAGGTTGTACGCCTTGGTGCGGTACACCCGGCCGGCGCTGGTGAAGAACAGCAGCCAGTGGTGGTTGGTGGTGGAGATGAAGTGGTCCACCACGTCGTCACCGCGCAGGGTCGCGCCCCGCACGCCCTTGCCGCCACGCTTCTGGGTGCGGTACTGGTCGGCGCGGGTGCGCTTGGCGTAGCCACCACGGGTGATGGAGACGACCAGCTCCTCGTCCGGGATCAGGTCCTCCATCGACAGGTCACCGTGGGCCGCGATGATCTGGGTGCGACGGTCCTCGCCGAACTTGTCGACGATCTCACCGAGCTCCTCGATGATGATCGTGCGCTGACGCACCTCGTCACCGAGGATGTCGAGCAGGTCGGCGATCTCGAGCTCGATCTTGACCAGCTCGTCGATGATCTTCTGGCGCTCCAGGGCGGCCAGACGACGCAGCTGCATCTCGAGGATCGCGTTGGCCTGGATCTCGTCGATCTGCAGCAGCGCGATCAAGCCCTGGCGGGCGTCGTCGACGTCCGGGGAGCGGCGGATGA
>JAZQNT010000318.1:0-3832 GCA_045627505.1 Nocardioides sp. | reverse complement strand
CGTTTGACGGTCCGCACCGAGACGCCGAACTCCGCAGCGATCCGATCCGCGGTGCAGCCGCGCGCCCCGTGGCGGGGCAGCAGTTCGCCGCGGGCGTGCAGGCGTTCCGTTCGTCTCATTGTTCGATCATCGCAAGAAAGTGTCAGGAATGGTGACACCCCGTTGTCCGGGAGGAGCCCCATGATTCGGGGCATGAACACTTCGCAGCAGGCACCGTCAGCCGTCCTTGTCCCCGGTCACTGGCTGGGGGCCTGGGCCTGGGACGGCGTCGTCGAGCACCTGAGCCAGGCAGGCGTGCCGACCGTGGCGCTCACCCTGCCCGGCCTCGATCCGCAGGACCCCGAGCGGGCATCGCGCACTGTGGACGACCAGGCCAGAGCCATCGAGGCTGCCCTCGAAGGGGCGGCCCCGGGGCAGGAAGGAGCGGTCCTCGTGGTGCACAGCGGCGGGAACTGGCCGGCCAGCGTCGTCCTCGACCGGCGACCAGACCTCGTGCGCCACGTGGTCTGGGTGGACAGCGGACCCGTGCCCCCCGGACAGGTCTTCGCCCCGGACGCCCCGGACGACCTGACGGAGTTCCCGCTGCCCGCCTTCGAGCAGCTGGGGGCGCAGGCCAGCCTGGACGGGCTCGGCGCGGAGCAGCTGGAGACGTTCCGTCGGCGCGCCGTGCCGGAGCCCGGGCCCGTGCTCCGGCAGCCGGTCGTGCTCGACGACGACGCGCGGCTCTCGGTACCGACCACGATCGTGTGCTGCTCCATCGCCAGCGCACAGCTCCGCGAGCTGGCAGGGGCGGGCCATCCGATGTTCTCCGAGGTGACCAGGCTGGGGCAGGTCGACTTCGTCGACCTCCCCACCGGGCACTGGCCGATGTGGAGCCGTCCGGGCGACCTCGCGGAGGTGATCGCCGGAGTGGTTGCCGCGTCGGCCGACGCCTGACCAGATGCAGCAGGCCAGATGCAGCAGGCCGGATGCAGCAGGGGCGTCCACCCCGTGGGGGTGGACGTCCTTGCTGCGTTCAGTGACTCGAGCCGGTCAGTGACGCGAGCCGGTCAGTCGTGGGTGTGCGCGATGTAGACGTCGCAGGGAGCCTTGGCGGCCACCTCGGAGGCGATGGAACCGAGGAGGCGGCTCAGGCCCTTGGCGCGCTTGTTGCCCACCACGATCATGTCCGCCTCCAGCGACTCGGCCAGCTTGACCAGGGTCTCGGCCGGCTTCGGGCCGGGCTGGGCCGAGGGCACGGCGTTCAGGCCGGGGAACGAGGACGACAGGCGGGCAGCTGCGTCGGTGGCGATGCGCTCAGCGGCCAGACTCGCGTCGAAGCCGGACTCGCGGGCGGCGCGGTCGGGGGTGGGGTCGTAGACGGCGACGACGTGCAGGGTGCCGCCGAAGGCACGTGCCAGGCGGGCCGCGGACTCGGCGGCCTCGTGTGCCGGTCGACCGCCGTCCACGCCGGCAATGATCGTCTTGCTCATTCCTACCTCGTCCTCGAAGTCGCGTCGGGTGTGCAGTACTGGTCCACTCGTCGGCCCAGGAGCGGGTGCCCCGAAGCGGGTGCCAGAGGCGGGTGCCACGGGGAGGGGGCCAGTGCTGCGACGGTACTGCCGCAGGGAGCGATCGGTCCTCCGAACTGATCACTCCTGTGGCTGATGGGACAAGTGTTGTCCATGTGATTCAGGAGGTGAAATTACGTGGCAGGTTAGCGATCCGAATTGGCGTGTTCCGTGGGCGCGTGGGCGCCGTCGCGGGCACTCTGGGCGTGGCCCGATCACTGTGGCCGAGGACGGTGACCGAGGAAACAGTGACCGAGGGAACAGTGACCGAGGAAGCAGCCGCAGAGGAACCGTGACGACATCCGAGAAGTGCCTCCCCAAGCACCGCGCCCCCGGCAGCCACAGGCGCCGACGTGAGCCGTTGGCGGGGCTGCGCAGGTCGGTCCGGTCCGCGGCGGCTCGTCCCAGGCTCGCGATCGGAGGTCTCGCCGTCGCCGTCACCGGCATTGCCGTGCTGGGCGGGGTCGGCACTGGCGGGGGCGGCACTGGCGGGGGCGTGAGCGCTCCCACAGCGGTCACGACCAAGAGCCCCTCGGCCGGTGTTGCCGCACTGGCGGCGGCCCGGGTCGCCGACCGGGGGGAGCCAGTGAGCCGGTCCGACCGGCGCGGTGTCCAGGACGCCCAGAAGGCAGCCGCGCTGAGTGCCGGACCGGGGGTGGTGACCACCCACGAGCGCACGCTGTCGAACGAGGATCCCCGTGACGTCGCCCGTGCCCTGCTGGGCGACTTCGGCTTCGCCGACTCCCAGTTCTCCTGCCTCGACAGGCTCTGGGCCAAGGAGTCCGGTTGGCAGGTGGACGCCGACAACCCGAGGTCCTCGGCCTACGGCATCCCGCAGGCCCTGCCCGGTTCGAAGATGGCCAGCGCCGGTGTCGACTGGGTCACCAACCCGGTCACCCAGATCACCTGGGGCCTGGGTTACATCAAGAGCCGGTACGGCAACCCCTGCTCTGCCTGGTCGCACAGCCAGAACACCGGCTGGTACTGAGCCGACGCTCGCCCCGAACGCTCCGTGCCCTGGGGTCCGTGCCTTGATGCCAGACCCCCTGATCGGGGGCCCGGTTTCGCGTGAGCGTCCTCTCCTCAGGGGCGGCTCTGCTGGCCCAGAAGGCTTTGGGCGTGGCGTTTGCTTCCGTTTGGTGACATGCCGACTGAGCTGGACTTTTGAATTGATGAACAATGCGAGGCATCGTCGTAATCGCCGTTGAACGTCATTCCGACGTCGTCCGCCAGCGACATTGAGCCGCCCAGCAACCTGGGACATGCAGCCGATGCGCAAGACGCGGACGAGTTCTCGGGTCGCCCCTCGGGGCGACCCCGTTCGACGAGCGGTCCTGTTGTCTACCCGCGAGGGAAACGTGCGTCTCCATCACGAGAATGACCTGAACCTGTCCACCCAGAACGGCTCGGTCGCCTCGGCCGAGCGCCTCAAGCGCTCCCGGCGCAAGGGAGCCTTCACTGCCGGCGGTGCCGTCGTCCTGACGGCCGCGCTCGTGGCCGGCGGACTGTCCACCGATACCGACACCTCCGACGACGCGGCCCAGGCCTCCGGCAACACCGACCGGGTTGCGCTTGCCGCAGGCGCCGGCCCCATGGCGACTGCGGCGCTGCAGACGCGTCAAGCCTCCGCTGTGAAGAACGCCTCCGTGAAGAGTGCTTCCGTGAAGAGCGCCTCTGCGAAGAGCGTCAAGCAGAAGAAGGTCAAGCTCAAGAAGTCGGCCAAGGCGAAGCGCCAGGCCCGGCTCAAGAGGCTGGCCAAGCGGTACCCGCGCAAGGCCGGGTCCAAGATGATGAAGGCCCGTGGCTTCTCCAAGCGCAACCGCGTCTGCGTCATCAAGCTCTGGAACAAGGAGTCGAACTGGCGCTGGTGGGCCGACAACCCGCACTCGTCGGCCTACGGCATCCCGCAGGCGCTCCCGGGCCGCAAGATGGCCAGCGCCGGCCGGGACTGGCGCACCAACCCGGTCACCCAGATCAAGTGGGGCCTGAGGTACATCAAGCAGCGCTACGGCACCGGGTGTGCCGCCTGGCGGCACAGCCAGGTCCACAACTGGTACTGAGCCGACACACCACCACTCCGACGAACGCCATCCGGTCCGGTCGCTCCGGCGATCGGGCCGGATGGCGTTCCGGTGTCGGGAGAGCGGTCTGGCTCCACGAGGCGCCTCCTGGGCCGTTCAGCCCAGCAGCGTGACCGGCATTGTGGGACCCAACGGGTCCGGCAAGAGCAACATCGGTGACGCCGTACGTTGGGTTTTGGGCGAACAGAGCGCCAAGACCCT
>JAZQNT010000317.1:0-2346 GCA_045627505.1 Nocardioides sp. | reverse complement strand
CTTGAACCGGCTGTGCCGGTAGGAGAATTCGCACTCCGAGGCGGTGAACGTGCGCTGGGCGCCTTCCTTCCGGTCCCAGGTGCGCACCTGGGCGGTCACGGGGGCCACCTCCTGGCCGTACGCACCGTCGGTCTGGACCGGGGTGGCACCCACCGACCCCGGGATCCCGGAGAGCGCCTCCACGCCGCTCCAGCCGTTGCGCACGGCGGTGGCCACGAAGTCGTCCCAGTTCTCCCCGGCCGCCACCCGGACCACCGCTCCCCCGCACGACGTCTCCCCCGGCGCGGTGTCCGCGACCACGCCACGGGTGGCCACCCGGACGACGAGTCCGTCGAAGCCGGCGTCGGCGACCACGAGGTTGGAACCTCCGGCCACCAGCAGGACCGGGACGCCCCGGGCGTCGGCGTCGCTGACCGCGTGCACCAGCTCGGCCTCGGTGGTGGCCTGCACGAACTCGGCGGCCGGCCCACCGAGGCGCAGGGTGGTCAGGTCGGCCAGGCTGACGGTGGTGGAGTCGTTCACGGCTCCAATGGAACCAGACCGGCACCGCCCGCCCGAACCGGCCGACCCTCCGGAGGTGTCCGACGACGCCGACGTCACGTCAGGCGCAGCAGTGCCTTCGGCATGCCGAGCACCTTGGTGCCCTCGTGGGTGGCGGTGAGCAGCAGCTGGACCCGCGTGCCGTCGCCGGACTCCTCCGGCTCGACCTTCTTCACCACGGCGCTGAACACGACCTCCGCCGCCGCCTCGGCGGGAACCACGACGGGGTTGGTGAACTTGGAGCCGAACTCGAGCACCTCGGCCCCCGGGAGCCACTCGGTGACCGCGCGCGCCGCCAACCCGAGGGTGAGCATGCCGTGCGCGATGACGCCGGGCAGGCCCACCGAGAGCGCCAGCGCCTCGTCCTGGTGGATCGGGTTCTGGTCGCCGGACGCGTGAGCGTAGGCGACCAGGTCGGCGCGGGTGAGCGCGAACGCGCGGGGGCCGTAGGTGTCTCCCTCGGCGGGGAGGGACGTCGGGGACGCGGGAGTGGCGTTCATGCCTGCTCCTCCTGTGCGGTCTCTGCGCGGTGGACGAGGGTGGCCGTGGCGGTGCAGACGACCTCACCGGCCGCGTCCGTGACAGTGCTGGTGGTGCCGATCAGGTCGTTGCCGCCGATGCTGCGCAGGCTCGAGACCTCGAGGCGGGCCTCGAGGACGTCACCGGTGCGCACGGGCCGGACGTAGCTGAACCGCTGCTCGCCGTGGACGATCCGGTGCAGGGGCAGCTGCTCGGCGTCCAGGAAGGTCTGCATCGCCTCAAAGGCAAGGACGATCGGGTAGGTGGGCGGAACGAGGGCGGGCGGGGCGAGGGTGGGATCCGCCGGGGCCCCGCCGGTGGCGGCGGAGAAGGCGGCGACGGACGCCTCGGTCACGGGGTGCGGACCAGTGGGAGGGAAGGCTCGTCCGACGAGCGAGGAGTCGAGAGACATGCTCAAAAAATACGTAACGCCCCACCCGGTCGACCGGGTGGGGCGCTACTGAAGAGTTGTGTTCCGCGTCAGCGGGTTTCGCGGTGCGCGGTGTGCTTACGGCAGCGCGGGCAGAACTTGTTCATCTCAAGACGGTCGGGGTCGTTCCGACGGTTCTTCTTGGTGATGTAGTTGCGCTCCTTGCAGTCCACGCACGCGAGCGTGATCTTCGGGCGAACGTCAGAGCTCTTGGAGGCCACGGGAAGTCCTTTGTCGAATACTGGTGTGATGCTGCGCCGGTGAGTCCGGCTCAACCGGACTGTTCCGGTTCAATGGTACTCAGGCTTCGTAGCGAGGGCGGGACTCGAACCCGCGACACCACGATTATGAGTCGTGTGCTCTAACCACCTGAGCTACCCCGCCGGGCGTGAAACATGCTCCGAAGAGCTCATTTCGCAGAGCCCCTTTACGGAATCGAACCGTAGACCTTCTCCTTACCATGGAGACGCTCTGCCGACTGAGCTAAAGGGGCAACGACAGAGAAGATTACACAGGTCCCTGCGGGACGTGAAATCGAGGGTCCTGTTAAGACAAAACCGCAGGTGGGAGGGCCTCTTCGAGCTCGAGGGCGAGCGCCAGCAGCAGCCCCTCGCGACCCAGTCCGGCCCCGATCATCATGCCCTGGGGCAGGCCGGCGGAGGTGGTCGCGAGCGGGAGGGAGACCGCCGGGTCGCCGGTCACGTTGTGCCACGGGGTGAACGCCACCCAGTCGAGCAGCCGGCCCATCACCACGTCGTAGTCCTGGGTGGGGTCCAGGTGGCCCACGAGGGGCGTCGGCGTGTCCACGTCGTGCGGAAGCGCGCGGACGTACTGCTCGTGGAAGCGGCGCGAGAGCT
>JAZQNT010000316.1:0-6466 GCA_045627505.1 Nocardioides sp. | reverse complement strand
ACCCCGCCGTCATCTCCTTCGAGACGTTGGTCAAGCGCTTCTTCGAGATCCACGACCCGACGCAGGGCATGCGTCAGGGCAACGACGTCGGCACCCAGTACCGGTCGGCCATCTACACCACCTCGGACGCACAGGCGAGCGCCGCCCGGCAGCTGACCGAGGTGTACGGCGCGGAATTGGCGCGTCGCGGCCTGGCCGAGATCACCACCGAGATCGTCCCGGCCGGGCCCTACTACTACGCCGAGGGGCCCCACCAGCAGTACCTGGCCAAGAACCCGAACGGTTACCGCTGCCACGCGAACACCGGGGTCGCCTTCCCGGCCTGACGCCCTCCCGGCCTGACGACTCCCCACCGGACGACTCCCTGCCCCGGCTCGGTCTCAGGAGGGTTCGCGGCGCACCCAGACGATGGTGCCGAAGGGCGGGTCCTCGACGCGCTCGGCCACGGTGAACCCGTGCCGCATGCAGAAGGCGGCGGCATTGTCGTCGCCCTCGGGGTATCGCGTCCACAGCGGTACGTCGTCCATCAGGTCGACGACCTCGGTGAGCAGACGGGTGCCCAGGTGGAAGCCCTGGTGGTCGGGGTGGACGTGCAGGGTGGACATGACGAAGCGACCGCGGTCGTCGACCAGGGCCGAGGCGAGCCCGATCACCCGACTGTCGACGGTCGCCAGCACGTGGACGCCCTCCTCCAGCTTGCGGGGCAGGTCGGCCAGCTCGAACTGGGCCAGCTCGCGCTCCGCGTACCCGGGGTGGAAGGGGTCGTAGGTGGCTGGCAGCACCGCCTCCACCAGGGCCCGGACCTCCTTCGCGTCGTCGGGGGTCGCGGGTCGCAGTTCGATGTTCACAGTCGTTCCTCCGTCGGTGCGCCGTGAGGCGCTCGTGCGGTCGTGGAGCCAGCAGGGTGTCGAGGATCCTCGACGGGCCCGTACCGGAGTGACCCTAGACCAGACTCCCTGACCAGGGGGAGGTCCCGCCAGGACAGATGGGTCAGGACAGTGGGTCGGGACAGTGGGCGCTCCGGGTCGGGCAGTGCCGTGGCCTAGGCTGCCGTCGTGGACCAGCCGTGCCCCTGCCGCGCCCGCGAGGACGCCGCCCCGACGTATGCAGCGTGTTGTGGCCGCTTCCACTCGCGCACCGCCTGGCCGGCCACCGCCGAGGAGCTCATGCGGTCGCGCTACTCCGCCTTCGCCCTGGGCCTCGACGACTGGGTCTTCATCACCTGGCACCCTCGCACCCGGCCCGACCACGTCGACGCCGGGGACGGATCAGGGTGGCTCGGGCTGGAGATCCTCACCACCGAGGCCGGTGGCCCCGAGGACGAGGAGGGCATGGTGGAGTTCGTCGCCCACCATTCCGGTGGCCAGATGCACGAACGGAGCCGCTTCGCCCGCCGGGCTGGCCGCTGGCTCTACCTCGACGGCGAGGTCAGCACCCCCTGAGGTGACTGCCAGGAGGGGTGCGCCGAGCGCAGCCGGCCGCGCAGAGTGACAGATCGACCCCGGACGCGCAGGCGGTCCCGCCTGCTGGACGCGAACGGTCCAGTCCGGTCGAGAGGTCTGCCTTAATGCGCCCGCGACCGGCGCCTGAGGGGAGTGCGCCGCGCGCACCGTCCCGGAAGGACCTCGTCCATTGCCAACCACACCGTTGCCCAACAAGTCGACACGTTCCAGCCCAGATCCCAGCACAGACCCCAGCAGCACAACTCCCGGCATCACCCGCCGCACCCTGCTCACCGCCGGGTCCGCCGTCGGCGCGCTCGGTGCCGGCGGTGCCGTGCTGACCACCCCGGGCCACGCCGCCTCCACCAGCACCGTGGCGAGTGTGCGCCTGACCCGCCAGGAGCGCCGTGTGGTGGTCGTCGGCTCCGGCTTCGGCGGCGGCGTCACCGCCCTGCGCCTGACCCAGGCCGGCGTCCCGGTCACCATGCTCGAGCGCGGCAAGCGCTGGGTCACCGGTCCGAACGCCGACACCTTCGCCCGCGTCTCCAGCCTCGACAACCGGGCCCTGTGGCACGAGTCCGTGCCTTCGGTGTTCGGCCAGCCCCTGATCGCCCCGCCCCACACTGGTCTGCTCGAGACCGTGGTCGGGGAGAACATGACGGTGATCAACGCGGCCGGCCTGGGCGGCGGTTCGCTGGCCTACCAGGGCATGACCCTGCAGCCGTCCGCGGAGGTGTTCGCGCACGAGTTCCCCGAGGCGCTCGACTACGACTGGATGAACCGGGTGCACTTCCGCCGGGTGGAGCAGATGCTCGGGCTGGCCACCGCCCCCGACGCGCTGGTCAACCACAAGAACTACAAGGTCGCCCGGGTCTTCGCCCAGAAGGCGAAGGCCGCCGGCTACAGCGTCGACAAGATCCCGATGCCGATCGACTGGTCCTACGCCATGCGCGAGCTCACCGGTGAGTTCAAGGCGACCTACACCAACGGCGACTGCTCGTTCGGCGTCAACAACGGCGGCAAGAACACCGTCGACGTCACCTACATCAAGGCCGCGGAGGCCACCGGGCTGCTCGAGGTCCGCACCCTGAGCAACGTCCGCAACGTGTTCCGCACCAGGAGTGGCAAGTGGGAGGTGCACGTCGACCACACCGACACGTCCGGCAAGGTGCTCGAGCAGTTCATCATCACCACCCCGACCCTGGTCATGGGCGCCGGCTCCACCGGCACGTCGCGGCTGCTGGTGCGTGCCAAGGCCCTGGGCCACATCACCGACCTGCCCGACGAGCTCGGCACCAACTGGGGCTCGAACGCCGACCAGATCTACACCTGGACCTCGCTGTTCGACAACTTCGGTCCGGTCCAGGGCGGCCCGGTCGTCTACGGCTCCAAGCAGTGGAGCAACCCGGCCACCGCCAACACCGTCATCCAGGCGTCGATGCCGCCGATCATGGCCGGCATCAACTCGAACTCGCCGTCGTTCGGCCCCGGCACCACCATCCTGGTCGGCTACGGCGTCAGCAGCACCCGCGGCAAGTTCGTCTACGACGCCAAGAAGGACGACGCCATCCTGCGCTGGCCCAGGAACGGGGACAGCGCGACCGCGGACCGGCTCCACGCCCGGATCAAGAAGGTCGCGGGACTGGGCTCGATGCTCCTCAACACCACCAAGATCATGCCGAACACCTGGCACCCGCTCGGTGGGGCGGCCATGGGCACCGTCTGCGACCTCGAGGGTCGCGTCCAGGGCCAGAAGGGGCTCTACGTGCTGGACGGCGCGCTGCTGCCGGGCACCGCCGCGGCCTGCAACCCGTCGATGACCATCGCCGCGATCGTGGAACGTGCGATGGACAAGATCGTGGCCTCCGACGTGGGCACGGTCATCTGACGGACCTGATCCTGAGGCACCCGCTCGGGCGGGTGCCGGTCAGGACGGCCGACTCAGCGCAGGTCGACCCAGCGCTCGCCGGCCCGCACCAGCTCGCCCCGTCCGGCCGTGTACTCGGCCACCATCACCTCCAGCGCCGCGGCGTCGGTGGTGCCCAGCAGCAACCGGACCTTCTCCGTCCAGGCCACGTCCAGCACCTCCACCCCGCGCGAGCGCAGGTCGGACTCGACCCGTCCGGCCACGGCGTGGTCCAGGTCCAGGCTCCACTCCTCGACGAGCTGTCGCCGCAATAGCCCCACCTCGTCCAGCCCAGCCTGCACCGCGTCGCCGTAGGCACGCACCAGTCCCCCGGCACCGAGCAGGATGCCGCCGAACCAGCGGGTGACCACCACCGCGACGTCGCTGACCCCGTGGCCACTCCCCTGCCCGCGCAGCACCTCCAGCATCGGGGCGCCGGCGGTGCCGGCGGGCTCGCCGTCGTCGGAGGAGCGCTGGACGTGCGCGTCGGGTCCGAGCACGAACGCCGAGCAGTGGTGCCGGGCGTCCCAGTGACGCTTGCGCATCTGCTCGACCAGCGCCCGGGCGTCGGACTCCTGCTCGACCCGGCGCAGGGTGCAGAGGAACTTGGAACGCTTGACCTCGATCGTCGCCTCGCCGTCGCGGGCGATCGTGGAGTACGTGGTGGGGGCAGCCATGGCGTCCCCAGCATCTCACCGGCGCCCCGGCCGACCGAACCCGATCAGGCCCCCAGCTCAGCCCCTCAGGCCCAGCAGGCCGCCACCGATCCGGACGATGAACCCGGAGACCACGACGATGAAGAAGACCCGGACGAAGGCGGCCCCGCGCCCGATCGCCGTGCGCGCCCCGAGGTAGCCGCCCACCATGTTGGCCAGGCCCATCGAGAGCCCCACGCCCCACAGGATCGCGTCCTGGGAGACGAAGACGAGGATCGCCGCCAGGTTGGTGGCCCAGTTGGCCAGCCGTGCCTTGGCCGAGCCCTCGAGGAAGCTGTAGCCGAGCCAGCCGACGAGGGCGAAGACGAAGAACGATCCGGTGCCCGGGCCGAGCGCCCCGTCGTAGACCCCCACCACGAAGCCGGTGGCCAGCGCGGCGAGGGTGTGGTGGCTGCCGGCGAACCGCAGCTCGGTGCTCTGACCCATGCTCGGCCGGAACACCACGTAGCCGCCCACCACCACGAGCACCACGAGCACGATCGGGTCGAAGGCCTCCTTGGGGATGTGGCTGGCCCCGAAGGCGCCCAGCGCCGAGCCGACGAAGGCGGCGGCCATCAGCGGCAGGAAGGTGCGCGGGTCGGGACGCACCCGGCGGGCGTAGGTGGCGGCGCTGACCGTGGTGCCACAGAAGGAGGCCAGCTTGTTGGTGGCCAGCACCTGGACCGGGCTGGCGTTCGGCAGGCCGAGCAGCAGCGCCGGGAGCTGGATCAACCCGCCGCCGCCCACCACGGCGTCGACGAAACCAGCCGACAACGACGCGAGGAGCAGCCACGCCAGGACCTCGAACGAGATCTCCACGGCGTGGCCGCTCCTCTCAGCGCATGGGTGACGCCCGGTGCGCAGCGGCCCGGGCGATCAATCCCGGCACCCGCTGCGGGTCGAGCGCCAGCCTCAGCCCTTGGCCAGGTTGGCCAGCAGGTCGTGCCGGGTGACGACGCCGATCGGGGCACCGTCCTCGTGCACCAGCACCGCGTCCGCGGTCTCGAGCAGGGTGACCGCGTCCTGCACCGACTCGGTCGAGCCGATGGTCGGCAGCGGGGTGGACATGTGCTGCTCGACGGCGTCGGTCAGCTTGGCCTTGCCGGTGAACAGGGCGTCGAGCAGGTCGCGCTCGGAGACCGAACCGGCCACCTCGGCGGCCACGACCGGCGGCTCGGCGCGGACGACCGGCATCTGGGAGACGCTGTACTCCTGCAGGATGTGGATCGCCTCGGCGATGGTCTCGCCCGGGTGAGTGTGGACCAGGTCGGGGAGGGTGCCGGCCTTGCCGCGCAGCACGTCGCCGACGGTGAGCTCGTGGTCGGCGTTCGACTCGGTGGCGAAGCCGTACTGGCCCAACCACTGGTCGTTGAAGATCTTGGTCAGGTAGCCGCGACCGGAGTCGGGCAGCAGCACCACGATGACGGCGTCGTCGCGGCCCTCGGCGGCGAGCTCGGCGGCCAGCTGCTTGGCGGCGAAGGCGGCCATGCCGGCCGAACCACCGACCAGCAGCGCCTCCTCGCGGGCCAGGCGGCGGGTGAACGCGAACGAGTCGGCGTCGGAGACCTCGATGATCCGGTCGGCGACCTTGCGGTCGTAGGTGTCGGGCCAGAAGTCCTCGCCCACGCCCTCGACCAGGTAGGGACGACCGTCGCCACCGGAGTAGACCGAGCCGGCCGGGTCGGCGCCGATGACCTGGATCTCGCGCCCTACCAGCGCAGCCTGCTCCTTGAGGTAGCGGCCGATGCCCGAGATGGTGCCGCCGGTGCCGACACCCGCGACGAAGTGGGTGATCTTCCCCTCCGTCTGCGCCCAGATCTCGGGACCGGTGGTCTCGTAGTGCGAGCGCGGGTTGTTCGGGTTGGCGTACTGGTTGGGCTTCCAGGCGCCGGGCTGCGAGGCCAGGCGGTCGGAGACGTTGTAGTAGGAGTCGGGGTGCTCGGGTGCCACCGCGGTCGGGCAGACCACGACCTCGGCGCCGTACGCCCGCAGCACGTTGCGCTTGTCCTCGCTGACCTTGTCGGGGCAGACGAAGATGCACTTGTAGCCCTTCTCCTGGGCCACCATCGCCAGGCCGACGCCGGTGTTGCCGGAGGTGGGCTCGACGATCGTGCCGCCCGGCTGGAGCTCGCCGGAGGCCTCGGCGGCCTCGATCATGCGAGTGGCGATGCGGTCCTTCACGGAGCCGCCCGGGTTGAGGTACTCGACCTTCGCCAGGAGCAGCGGCCCCTTCGGCTCGCCGTACTTCTCGACCTGCAGCTCGGGGGCCAGCGAGGTCGACAGCTTCAGGAGAGGAGTGTTGCCGATGAGGTCCAGGAGCGAGTTCACGTACTGCATGAGCGTCAATCTAGCCGGGGCAAGGTCGCAAGCGTGAACTCCGTAGACTGGCCCGCGTGAGCAAAGCGTCCGCAGCCCGTCGACTG
>JAZQNT010000315.1:0-3143 GCA_045627505.1 Nocardioides sp. | reverse complement strand
GAAGGCGAACGGCTCCATCGGGTCGGTGGCCGCCGAGCGCGGATACCTGCGCGAGGCCGGCAACCTGCTCTTCCACTTCTCGATCCTGATCGTCCTGGTGGGCTTCGCCGCGGGCAGCCTCTTCGGCTACCAGGGCGGCGTCATCGTCACCGTCGGCAACGGCTTCTCCAACAACCTCACCCAGTACGACGACTTCGCCCCGGGCAGCCTCTTCGACACCGACCGGATGGAGCCGTTCGCCTTCGACGTCGAGGACTTCTCCGCGGAGTGGCTCTACGAGGGCGCAGCGGCCGGCCAGGCGCGCAAGTTCGTCTCGAAGCTGCGCTACACCGAGGAGCCGGGCGGTGCGGAGAAGACCTACGACCTGCGGGTCAACCACCCGCTGACCATCGGCAACACCGACGTCTTCCTGATCGGCCACGGCTACGCCCCGGTGATCACGGTCAAGGACAGCACCGGCGAGGTCGTCTACTCCGGCTCGACGGTCTTCCTGCCCACCGACACCAGCTTCCGCTCCTTCGGTGTGGTCAAGGCACCCGACGCCGAGCCCGAGCAGCTGGCGCTCGAGGGCGAGTTCTACCCCTCGTACGACTTCGACATGCAGCGTGGCCCGTACTCGTTCCACGGTGACCTGAACAACCCGTTCATCTCGATGACCGCCTGGGTCGGCGACCTCGGACTGGACGCCGGCGAGTCGCAGTCGGTCTACGTGCTGGACAAGTCCGGCGCCGAGCAGGTGACCAAGGACGACGGCTCGATGTTCCGCGTCGACCTGCGTCCCGGCGAGACCGTCGAGATCCCCGGCGACCGCGGCACCGTGACCTTCGACGGCGTCGAGCGGTGGAACAAGATCCAGATCAGCCAGACCCCGGGCAAGTTCGTCGCCCTGGCCGGCGTGGTGCTGGCCCTGGTCGGCATGGTCGGGTCGATGTACGTCCGTCCGCGCCGCGTGTGGGTCCGCGCTCGCCGCGCCGACGACGGCAGCACCCTCGTGGAGATCGGTGGCCTCGACCGTTCCAGCGGCGGCGACGTCTCCGAGGAGCTCGCCGAGATCCGGGCCGCCCTGGCCCCCGCGGACCAGCACCCCGCCCCCCAAGACACGCAGCACAACCAGCAGCAGACCGGCGCAACGCCGGGTGAGAAGGAGCAGCAGTCGTGACCGACATCCAGTGGGAGGCCTTCAGCAGCAACGCGCTGGCGGCCGCTGGCGTCATCTACTTCCTGGCGCTGATCAGCCACCTCGTGGAGTGGGCCTCGTTGCGCAACTCCCTCGCCGGCAAGGGCGTCGCGGAGGGCGAGGAGACCCGACGGGTCGCGATGGCCAGGATCATCGGCCTGACGCTCACCGGCTTCGCCCTCGTCGCCCACTTCGCGGCGCTGGTGGGTCGCGGTATGGCCGCCGACCCGAACCGCGTGCCCTGGGGCAACATGTACGAGTTCGCCGTGGCCGGCTCGTTCTTCATGGTGCTCATCTACCTGCTGACGGTGAAGAAGTTCGGCCTGGTCTGGCTCGCGCCGTGGCTGCTGATCTTCGTCATCGCGGTGCTGATGACCGCCGCCGTCTGGCTCTACAAGCCGGTCGCCCCGCTCACCGAGGCGCTGAACTCGTACTGGCTGGTGATCCACGTGGTCGCGGCCGTGATCGCCACCGCCGCGTTCTCCATCGGCGGCATCCTGGTGATCCTCTGGCTGGTGAAGAACCGGGCGGAGAAGAAGGCCGCCGCGAAGGGCGTCGAGCTCACCGGTTACCTGGCCCGCATCCCCGACACCAAGACCCTCGACCGGATCTCCTACCGGATGCACGCGTTCGGCTTCCCGGTGTGGACCTTCGCCGTCCTCATCACCGGCCCCATCTGGGCTCACGAGGCCTGGTCGCGATACTGGAACTGGGACCCGAAGGAGGTCTGGGCGTTCATCACGTGGGTGGTCTACGCCGCCTACCTGCACGCCCGCACCACCGCCGGCATGCGCGGCAAGGTCGCGTCGGTCCTGGCGCTGGTGGGCCTGGCCACCCTGTGGTGGAGCTTCATCGGGGTCAACTTCTTCTCGTCCAACTCCATGCACTCCTACGCGGAGAGCGCCGCGGTGGTCACCACCGTCGACAGCGTGGGCCGCTGACCGTTCGGCATCCGCGAAACGCACCAGGGCCGGTCACCTCGAACGAGGTGACCGGCCCTGATGCGTTTGAGTCGGTGCCGTTGAGTCGGTGCCGTTGAGTTGGGGCGGGGGAGCAGCGCGGTCAGGGACGCGGCTCGTCTCCGTCCCGGTCGGGCTCCCGGTCGGTCTCCCGGTCGGGCTCTGCGTCCGGCGCATCGTCACGGGAGGTCTCCGCCCCGGCGTCGTCGGAGCCGTCGCCCGCGGCGTCCGCGTCACCGGGACCGTCCTGGTCCTTGCGGCGACGGTGGCGGTCCTTGCGCTGCTGCCACTCCAGGTTGCGCAGGAACTCCAGGTCGTCGTCCGGAGCCACCGGCTTCGGCGTGGCGTTGCGACGCGCGGACCTGCGCTCGAGCAGACGGACCGAGCCGTAGATGACCAGGGCGACCAGCAGCACGACGAGGAGGATCTTCACCCCTCCAGCCTAGGACCCCGGTCCCGACGACCTCGCGGAAGCGGTCGGCTTGCACCCGTACGCCTACGATGAAGGGGTGAAGGAGTTCGCCGTCTACAACGTCATGCGTCTGCTGCTGCTCATCACCTGGGTGTGCGTGGTCATCGGTGTCTGGGTGCTGTTCGCCGGGGCCCTGAACCGGACCGAGGTGCTGTTCGGGCTGATCATCGCCTTCGTCGGCTCGGGCATCTCGTCGTGGTACCTGCTGGCCCGTCAGCGTGAGGCCCTTGCCATGCGCCTCGGCGAGGGCGCCTCCCGGGCGTCGCAGAAGTACCAGGAGGCCCGCAAGGCCCCCGACGAGGCTTGAATTCCATCCCACGCTGGGTGCTGTGGAATCTCTCAAGGAATTCCGCCGCATCTACCTTGCAGACTGACGGACAGGATAATCAAAAAAAGAACGGAGCTCCCGCATCTGGCGGACTCCGTTTCTTTGTCAGGAGACCGAAATGAACGCATTTCTCAGTACCTTTGACGAAGCCGGCGTCCTCACCTCTCTCCGGGACCCGGCGGATTCCGAATGGAAAACCAATTTCCT
>JAZQNT010000314.1:0-3871 GCA_045627505.1 Nocardioides sp. | reverse complement strand
TCCGGCTACGGCTACGTCCCGCTGGTGCTGCCGTTCGTCGGGCTGGCGTGGCTCAAGCACGTGGAGCCGGAGACGCGCCGCCGAGCCTGACCAGCCGTCTCGACCAAGCCGACTGCGATCTGTCAAGGGTCCTCGGCCTCTGGAACGTTCCGCTCACAGGTGTGACGTTGGGGGCAGTGCCCCCGATGTCCGGGGTCCACCCTGCGTGTGCAGCCCTTCGCCGTCACCGAACTCGGGTTGCACGCCACCGACCAGAAAGGAACGACGCTCATGAGCGAGACCGACGACGCGCGCCTTGTCATCAACCCTCTGTTCGCCCGTCCGGGAGAGTCGCGCGACATCCCGCCGTTCTCCCTCCGCGACGAAGCGATGTTGCCGGAGACGGCCTACCAGTTCGTCCACGACGAGGCGATGCTTGACGGGAACGCCCGCCTCAACCTGGCCACCTTCGTGGGGACCTGGATGGACCCGATGGCCTCGAAGCTCTACGCCGAGACCTTCGACAAGAACATGATCGACAAGGACGAGTACCCGCAGACCGCGGCGATCGAGGAACGCTGCTGGCGGATCCTGGCCGATCTGTGGAACTCCCCGGACCCGAGCAACGCGATCGGCACCTCGACGATCGGCTCGTCCGAGGCGTGCATGCTCGGCGGCCTGGCACTCAAGCGCCGCTGGCAGCAGGCACGGCGGGCCGAGGGCAAGTCGACCGAGAAGCCCAACCTGGTGATGAGCTCGGCGGTCCAGGTGTGCTGGCTGAAGTTCTGCAACTACTTCGACGTCGAGACCCGGACCATCCCGATCAGCGACGAGCACAAGGTGATGGACGGCTTCGAGCTGGACAAGTACGTCGACGAGAACACCATCGGCGTCGTCCCGATCATGGGCGTGACCTACACCGGGATGTACGAGGAGATCGGCAAGATCAACGACGCCCTGGACCAGATCCAGAAGGACAAGGGGCTCGACATCCCGATCCACGTCGACGCCGCCTCCGGAGGGTTCATCACCCCGTTCCTCCAGCCCGACACCCTGTGGGACTTCCGGGTCGACCGGGTGCACTCGATCAGCGTCAGCGGCCACAAGTACGGCTTGGTCTACCCCGGGATCGGCTGGGTGGTGTGGAAGTCCAAGGAGTTCCTGCCCGATGACCTGATCTTCTACGTCTCCTACCTGGGCGGGAAGATGCCGACGTTCGCCCTGAACTTCTCCCGGCCCGGAGCCCAGGTCCTGCTGCAGTACTACAACTTCCTCCGGCTGGGACGGGAGGGCTACACCGCCGTGCAGCGCGAGAGCCTCGACGTGGCCCAGTACCTGGCCCGTGAGATCGCGGCGATGGGTCCGTTCACGCTGTGGAACGACGCCTCGGACATCCCCGTCTTCGCCTGGGAGCTCAAGTCGGACCACACGTCGAACTGGGACCTCTACGACCTCGGCGACCAGCTCCGCCAGCGCGGGTGGCTGGTGCCGGCGTACCCGCTCCCGGACAACCTGGCCGAGCGCACCGTGCAGCGCGTGGTCGTCCGCAACGGGCTCTCCCGTGACCTGGTGAACCGGCTGCTCGACAGCCTCCGCTCGAGCGTGGACTACCTGGACAGCCTGCCTGGCCCGCTTCCGCGCGAGCAGAAGACGGAGATGTTCCACCACTAGAAGTGGAGATGACCGACACGAGCAACCCGGTGCCCGGCCCCGCGACTCACCACGCCGGGTCAGGGTCGGGCCGGGTGGGAGAGGCGTCGTCCGGACAGGGGCGCGCGGGTGGGGCCAGCGCCCCCGCGGGAACCCGACCCGCTCACTGCCCCGTACGCCCGTCGAGGCACTCGCGCAGCAGGTCGACGTGGCCCATGTGCCGGGCGTACTCCTCGACCATGTGCACGGCCAGGTCGCGGGCGGTGACGCTGCCACCGCCGGTGTCGAGCTCGTCGCCGAGGCGGGACTCCTCGAGCCCTTCCCAGAGGGTCCGGGCGTGGTCGACCTCGCGGCGCCACGTCGCCCAAGCAGCCTCGACCGCCTCGTCGGTGGGACTCACGTCGGCGAAGCCGCCGTTGCCGTCCTCGTAGAGGCGCGGGGTCGTCGGGGTGCCACCCAGCACGCAGCGGAACCAGCGGTGCTCGACCCGGGCGAGGTGCTGCACCATGCCCAGCAGGGAGAGGTCGCTGGGCGGGACCGCGCGGGTCGCCATCTGGGCCGCGTCCAACCCTTCACACTTCATCTCCAGCGTCATCCGGTAGGCCTCGAGGTACTGGCCGAGGGTCGCCTTCTCGCCGTGGGCCGGCGGGAGCTGTTCGCGGGGGTCGGTCGCAGGGTCGGTCCACATGTCACTCATGGGCCCCACCCGACCACGGTCACGCTGGCGGCGCAACGGATTTGGCCGGGCGCGCACTCCTCGCCGGTGTGGCCCGCGACGAGCGCTGCTCAGGTGAGGACCCTGACGGGAAGGTGCTGGTACGTCAACGCCCCGTACGCCCGTCCAGGCACTCGCGCAGCAGGTCGACGTGGCCCATGTGGCGGGCGTACTCCTCGACCATGTGCACCGCCATGTCCCGCACGCTGACCGTCCCGCCCCGACCGTCGGGCAGGCCGACGATCAGCTCGGCCTCCGGCCAGTCGTCCCAGACGCGGCGTGCGTGGTCGACCTCGGTGCGCCAGACGAGCCAGGCGGCGTTCACCCCCTCCTCGGTCGGCGTGATGTCGGTGAAGCCGCCGGTGCCGTCGTCGTAGAGACGCTGCCCGCCTGCGTCGCCGCCGAGGGTCAGCCGGAACCATCGGTGCTCCACGCGTGCCATGTGCTGCACCATTCCGAGCAGCGAGAGGTCCGACGGCGGCACGGAACGCGTTCCCATCTGCTCCGGCGTCAGGTCCTCGCACTTCAGCCTCAGGGTCAACCGGTGGTGCTCGAGGGAGCTGGTGAGGCTCCCCTTCTCCCCGGTGCTGAACGGGAGCTGCGTGCGGGGATCGTCCTGGGGGAGGAGCCACATTTCCGTCATGCTGTCAGCGCACCACACCCCATGCGCGCCGACAAGGGGGACGGGGTGGCCGAGAGCGGAGGGAGCCGGAACGGATGTGAGGCGATCGAGTTGGCGACGTGGGCGAGACGGCGCGTACGATGGCCACAGGCGTCTGAGCCGTCATCAGCGGCGAGCCTCCGGAAGAACAGGTCTCCCACGCCGGGGAGTGCCCCAGTAGAACCGGACGGGTCCGGCCCGACACAGCCGACGAACGAGTGGTCCCGCGCCCGGCGGGGCAATCGAGGTGGTACCGCGGCATCCGTCGTCCTCGTGTGAGATCCCCACGACCCGACGTACGCAGGAGCCCCACATGGCCTACCCCAAGAAAAGATGGTTAAGTTTTACAGACCATTGACATGAGATGTCATTTTAATCACATAGATACATGTTCTAGGAACATGGTATTTGACAGACCCCGAATGAAACATTAAATGGAATTGTGTACGTGTCATTAATGTTTTCATTCAGTGTTAAGTTCTAAAGTATGAGGTATTCATCTTTCCTACTAAGAGATGTGTATGTGTGATTGTTACTTAACGCTGTCGGTAAAACGCAGTCATAACGGTAGCTTTTCGGTATACATAGCTTAGCTGAGGTAGTGATGGTTTACCAAAAGTACTATTGTCCCTCGTATCTCTATACGAGTTACGGTATCACTGGGCCCCTTGATAGAGTAGGATTATCTGCATGCAGTATAATTACAAGAGTAATTATATTTGATAATCTGCTCAAGATCAAGAAAAGATTAAGTTTGCAAGGATGACACACACCTACCTTGAAACTAATCTGATATTGTGAGATGAAAGAATTAACACGACTAAAATGTTTAGTGGATCATGATATTGCATAAGTACAACATCATA
>JAZQNT010000313.1:0-1695 GCA_045627505.1 Nocardioides sp. | reverse complement strand
GTGCGGTTGGCGGCGAGCAGCACCGCACCATCCGCCCGGGTGCGCAGCTCCGACCCGCGCTGCAGCCACCAGCGCGGCGCCCTCGTCTGCACCCTCACGGGGCCCGCCGCTGACGGAGCCGAGGACGGGGTCACGCTCCGGTTCCGGGTCGCGGCCGTGCACGACGGCCCACTGCACCTGACGCTCACCCGTCCCGACCCGAGTCCCGGCCCCGACGACATCGAGATCGGCGACATCGAGATCGGCGGGGCCACGCTGACGTGGTGAGACGAACGGCGGGTCGGGCGCCGTCCCCGCGGGCCAACTAGGGTGTGCGGGTGAGCCTCAGCACGGAAACCATCCTCGATCCCTGGCCGGCCCCGCGCGCCACGGCCCCCGTCGACGTGAGCGTCCAGCTGCCCGGCAGCAAGTCCCTCACCAACCGCGCCCTGCTGCTCGCCGCGATCGCCGACGGCCCCAGCACCGTGGTGCGCGCCCTGCGCTCGCGCGACACCCTGCTCATGGCCGACGCCCTCACCGCGCTCGGTTGCAGCGTCGACACCAGCGGCGAGGACTGGCACGTCGTCCCCGGCCTCGACCCCGAGCACGTGGCCGAGCGCACGGTCGACTGTGGCCTGGCCGGGACCGTGATGCGCTTCGTCCCGCCGGTCGCCGCGCTCGCCGCCGGCAGCACCTCCTTCGACGGCGACCCGCACATGCGCAACCGTCCGGTCGGCGCGATGCTCGACGGCCTGCGTGCGCTCGGCGTCACGGTCGAGGACGAGGGGCGGGGAGCACTGCCGTTCACCGTCCGCGGCGACGGCACCGTGCCCGGCGGTCAGGTCGTCATCGACGCCTCCGCCTCCTCGCAGTTCATCTCGGCGCTGCTGCTGGCCGGCGCCCGCTACGCCCACGGCGTCGACATCGTGCACCGGGGCTCCCCCGTGCCGTCGCTGCCGCACATCGAGATGACCGTCGAGCTGCTCCGGGCCCACGGCGTGCAGGTCGACGATTCCGAGAAGGACCGCTGGACCGTGGCACCCGGAGCGGTCCGGGCCAAGGACCACGTGGTCGAGCCCGACCTCTCCAACGCTGCGCCCTTCCTGGCCCTGGCCGCCGTCTCCGGCGGACGGGTCGTGGTCGAGGGCTGGCCCGAGCACACCACCCAGGCCGGCGACACCCTGCGCGACGTGCTCACCCGGATGGGCTGCCAGGTGCGGTTCGTGCCCGGTGGCCTCGAGGTGGTGGGCACCGGACGCCTGCAGGGCGTCGACCTGGACCTGCACGACCACGGCGAGCTGGCCCCGGCGATCGCCGCGCTCTGCGCCCTGGCCGAGACCCCGTCCCGCCTCACCGGGATCGCCCACATCCGCGGCCACGAGACCGACCGCCTCGCCGCCCTCGCCACCGAGCTGAACAGCCTCGGTTCCGACGTGGACGAACTGCCCGACGGGCTGGTGATCCGCCCCGCGCACCTGCACGGCGGGGTCTTCCACACCTACGCCGACCACCGGATGGCCCACGCCGGCGTGATCATCGGCGCAGCGGTCGACGGGGTGCTGGTGGAGAACGTGGGCACCACCTCCAAGACCTTCACCGACTTCGCCCCGTTCTGGGCCGGACTCTTCTGAGGCCGCGATCGATGACCACGGATCGCGATGACCTCAGATCGATGACCTCAGGGGGAAGCCGATGAGCATGCACCGCCGCTACGAC